>JBJESA010000252.1:0-1833 GCA_051882535.1 Oscillospiraceae bacterium | reverse complement strand
GAGAAGTCGGAGCGTGTCATCTCCTTATAATCACCATGGATAAGCCCATGATAGCCGTCGTGGATACCGATAATCTGAACGTTGTCATCGCCGAAAGTTTCGTACGTAGCCTTTGCAACGCCGCGGATTGTCGCGTTAAGCCCGGGACAGTCGCCACCGCTTGTAAGAATGCCAATTCTGAGTTTTGCCATTTGTTTCTCCTCCGTATTTGTTTTTTATTCAGCCACTTTCAGCCTGTTGTCATTGCCAAAGAAAAGAAGAACCTTTAAACTGAAAAGTCTTGAATACAGTCTGTCTTGATAGTGCGTCTGGATTTTATCCATATCAAGATTGGTGTTGATAACCATGGGGGCATTTCGATTCTGTCGTGCGTTGACTATCTCATAGAGAATTGAAACCGCATGGTCGGTGGAATTCTCCGCTCCCAAATCGTCAAGTATAAGCAGGTCGCACTCGGTAAGGAGGCTCATTGTATCGCCCTCAGCCTTGCCGAATTGCTCTTTATCCAGTTTTCGTATCAACTCCGGCACTGAGCCATAAGCAACGCAAAATCCCCTACTAATAACTCGGTTTGCTATTGCAAGCGAGAGATGGGTTTTGCCAAGTCCCGTGCCACCCATCATAAGCAGACCTTTGCCTTTTCCGTTGAAGTTCTCGGCATAGGAGATACACTCATTCAGATTATTCTGCATTATCTGGCGGTGTGTAGCTCCGGTATTTGGGTCAACCTTATCGGAATAGAAATCCAGTCTGAATGTATCAAAATCGCTGAGCTGCAGGGGAGAAGTGGCATTGAGATTTTCTGCAGCAATTGTCTGGAGTATTTTCTTAAAACAATCGCACCATTTTCCGTCTACATTACCCTTGTCTTTGCACTTCGGGCAAGTGTAAACCGGGTCGAGGTAATCTGCGGGATAACCATTATCAACAAGAAGTTGGGTCATCTCCTGTTGAATCAAAGAGTTGCTTTTAATCGCCTGCTGGACAAGTTCCTCTGAATTATCCACCCGCTCGGACAATGCACCGATAATTCTGGTCATAGTATCGGCAAGTTTACATTCCAATTCACTGTAGCGAGGAAGTTTTGTATGGATTTCAACGCGGCGATTATCTGCAATCTGCTTATTGTTTATCACTCGATAGTCAAGACGCTCCTGTGCTATTTCGTAGTACTTTTTATCAAACGGCATTTAATCACCTATCCTTTGTATCGTTTCAAGATATTTGCCATAACATCATTTTTATCAAAAGAGGAATTGGTATCGGCGGGCTTCGGGGCAGAAGCAGGTTTTTCGGTCTGCTCCGGAGTTGTGATACCGTCAGCCTTCCAATTTTCGAGAATCTTATTGGTATAATTTAGTTTGGGCTGTCCAATTTGCTCGATTGTCTTGTTTATCGCAAGAAGAATGATTTCCTCTGAAAAGCCCCAATCTTCTGTCCAAACTCTGATGTACTTCTTTTGTGCGGGAGGAAAATCGGTTTTCATATCGAGTGCTTCACGCAGACGCTCCTCAATACCGTTCTGCTTTTCAAGGGAGCGGATTCTTTCATCGGCTTTCTCAATAGTCAGTATTCCGTTTTCTGCCCAGTCGGAAGCAACGGTGGATATGTAACTTGGGGTGAGTTTATCTACCTTTTTGCAGTACTGAAGCAGCATAAGCGACACGCCAACCGAAAGTCCATAATGGTCAACCAGAGCAATAATCGTCTGATTATCACGTTGTCGGAGAGGGTGAGCGTATAACTTCTCTGCCTCTTCAAAAAGAGTTTTTATATTTGTATCCTCTAAAATACGCGAGGCGATTTCTCCTGAAGAAACGCTTACGGGAGTAA
>JBJESA010000251.1:0-29014 GCA_051882535.1 Oscillospiraceae bacterium | reverse complement strand
GAGAATATCCTCAATTTCGAGAAGCAGTACAAAAACGCGACTGTAATTCGTCTGGAGCAGAACTACCGCTCTACCGAGAATATCCTCAACGCTGCGAATGCAATCATCAGCAACAACACCCAGCGTAAAAAGAAGAACCTCTGGAGCGAATACGGCGAGGGCGACAAAATTCAGGTCAATCTCTATCAGGGCGAGCAAGCAGAGGCGAGCGGAATTGCGTCTATCATCAGCGATGGTGTGAAAAACGGTGCGAAATACTCCGATTATGCAATTCTCTACCGCAACAATGCACTGTCACGCTCGTATGAAACCGCACTCGGAAGAAGCGGTATTCCGTACCGTATTCTTGGCGGACTGCGTTTCTATGACCGCAAGGAAATCCGCGATATTATGGCGTATTTGTCGCTGCTGAATAATCCGTATGACACCGTGCGTTTTCGCCGTGTAATCAACGAGCCGAAGCGTGGAATAGGCGACACGACCATTGACGAGGTTGTCCGTATCTCCACCGAAACGGGACTTAGCCCCATTGAGGTATGTGCAAGTGCAATTGAGTTCGCCGAGCTTAAAAAGAAAGCCAATGCACTCAAGGCGGCGGCTAATCTCTTTGAGGAATTGGACGAGATTGCCGACAATGCACGTCTGGACGAGCTTATCGACGCGGTTGTGGAGAAGTCGGGCTATCTCCAGATGCTCAAAGCACTGGGCGATGAGGGCGTAGGACGGCTTGAGAATATCAACGAGCTTAAATCCAACGCACTTGAAAACCCCGACGCAACCCTCCCCGACTTCCTCGAGCAGACAGCCCTTGTGTCGGATACCGACAAGTACGATTCTTCTGCGGACTGCGTATCGCTGATGACAATGCACAGTGCAAAGGGATTGGAGTTCCCCGTAGTGTTCATGGTAGCAGCGGAGGACAACATCTTCCCGTCGGCAGGCTGTCGCTACGACCTCTCCGAGATGGAGGAAGAACGCAGACTGGCGTATGTCGCAGTCACCCGTGCAAAGAAAACGCTTATTGTCACCCATTCGAAGTACCGTATGCTGTACGGAAAGACTTCAAGCAATCCGCTGTCGCAGTTTGTACGTGAAATTCCCGAGGAGCTGGTGGAGAAGCACGGCGAAATTCAGCACACACAGGAGCGTGCCCCCAGACCCGAACGCCGCAGTTTCTTAAAAGAAGAAACATCAAAGTACAGAGCACACGTTGTTCAATCAGCGGTGAACGAGGTAATGGCGGCAACTTCGGCAGATTTTAAGGTTGGCGACCGCGTAAAGCACGGAATGTTCGGAGAGGGCACATTGACGGCGATTATGGTAACAGGCAACGACGCAATGCTTACCGTAAACTTCGATACCCGCGGCGAGAAGAAGCTGATGCGTAACAGTGCAAGACTTACTAAGCTGGACTGATTCTGCGAATATATCTTTGGAATGTTGAAAAACTATTGGAGTTAGGAACGTAAGCCATCGCAATGGGGGTCTGGGGGCTTGCCCCCAGAACGGGGAGTGCAGAGGGGTGCGTTAGCACCCCTCTGCATACGAATCCTTCTCCCCCTCCCCTTCGGGGAGGGGGTAGGGGGTGGGGTGCCTCTCACAGAAAAAAACGACTTTTTCGACAATCATTGTACTTCTCTCTCGTTTTTTCGAAAAATAGTTAAAGTTTTGGAGAAAGCTGCCGATAATGTGTACAAGAGGCAAGAGGCTGAGTTCAGCTATCAGCTCTTAATGGGACGCTCTTGGGTGGCGGAGGATTTCGCTGCTGAATAGGAGCAATTGATTTAAAGGTAAAGCCGCACAAATGGCAGCAAGTTGGCTTGCATATAGTCTTGTAAAGGACAGCGTTTGTGCGGTAACGGTCAGCAATGCCGCGAGTTCGGAGGAATTCGCGGCTGTTTCGTTTTAAAGGAGAACACAAAAATGACACTTATTCTGGTAATGGATAACGATTGTGCTATCGGACGTGGGGGAGATTTGCTGTGCAGACTGCCCGCAGATATGAAGCACTTTCGGGAAACGACAAAAGGCTCTGCCGTGATTATGGGGCGGAAGACATACGAATCCTTCCCCAAGCGTCCGCTCCCCGACCGCGAGAACCTTATCCTCTCCCGCAGTATGGAGAGTGCGGAGGGGGCTAGGGTGTTCAAGGATATCGACTCGCTGATGGAATATGTCAAAGGTAAGGAAAAGGTATTCGTGATTGGCGGAGGCGAAATTTACAAGCAGCTTTCCCCCTACTGCGACGAGGCTTTGATTACGCGGGTATACGAGAACTTCGGCGGGGACGTGTTCTTCGAGGATATCGAACATTCCCCCGAATGGGAGCTTGCCGAAACCTCTATCGTGATGGAAACACTCGGCAGGAATATCCGCTTCTTCCGCTTTACAAGAAAATAACGCAGGTCTTTCCCAAAATTATTGACAAACGGGAGCTTATGCGTTATAATTATAGTGAGTGACAAATTGTCACGGATAATTTGAGATTTAAACTATGGAGGATAAAAAATGAGCAGAGCTTTAATTATCGGTGCGGGCGGCGTAGCTTCGGTTGTAGTAGCAAAGTGCTGTCAGAACAGCGAGGTTTTCTCCGAGATTATGATAGCGTCAAGAACCAAGTCCAAGTGTGACGCACTGAAAGAAAAGTGGCAGGACAAGACCAAGACGGTGATTTCCACCGCGGCGGTGAACGCAGACAGCGTTCCCGAGCTGGTTGCACTTATCAAGGAGTACAAGCCCGATATCGTAATGAATATCGCACTTCCTTATCAGGATTTGCATATCATGGACGCTTGCCTTGAGTGCGGCGTTGACTACCTTGACACCGCGAACTACGAGCCGGAGGACACCGCTAAGTTCGAGTACTCGTGGCAGTGGGCGTACAAGGAGCGTTTTGAGAAAGCGGGAATTACCGCAATTCTCGGCTGCGGCTTCGACCCCGGTGTAACGGGCGTGTTCTCCGCGTATGCGATGAAGCACGAGTTCGACGAAATCAACTATATCGATATTCTCGACTGCAACGGCGGCGACCACGGCTATCCTTTCGCCACCAACTTCAACCCCGAAATCAATATCCGCGAGGTTTCCGCAAAGGGAAGCTATATTGAGGACGGCAAGTGGGTAGAAACCGAGCCGATGGAAATTAAGCGTGTATACAATTTCAAGGGCGTAGGCGAAAAGGATATGTACCTGCTCCACCACGAGGAGCTTGAGAGCCTTGCACTCAACATCAAGGGAATCAAGCGTATCCGTTTCTTTATGACTTTCGGTCAGAGCTACCTTACCCACCTCAAGTGCCTCGAGAATGTGGGAATGACCTCTATCGAGCCTATTATGTTTGAGGGCAAGGAGATTGTTCCGCTTCAGTTCCTGAAAGCGGTGCTGCCCGACCCCGCTTCGCTCGGTCCTCGTACAGTCGGCAAGACAAACATCGGCTGCATTTTCCGCGGCAAGAAGGACGGCAAGGACAAGAATTACTATCTGTATAATATCTGCGACCATCAGGAGTGCTACAAGGAAGTCGGCTCGCAGGCTATCTCCTACACCACCGGCGTTCCCGCAATGATTGGTGCTGCTATGGTGCTTACCGGCGAGTGGAAGAAGCCCGGCGTCTGGAATGTCGAGCAGCTCAACCCCGACCCCTTTATGGACGGATTGAACAAGTGGGGCTTGCCGTGGGAGGAAGACAGAAATCCCGTATTGGTTGACTGATTTTCAATAAATATTTTGCTGAATAGGCGGTGTTGATATGAAATTCAAAATTGGGATAGGCTTGCTGTTGTTCGGAATAATTCTTTCAAACGGAAATATATATAACGGCTACTGGTTTTTAGCGGGCTTGATTATAGGTGGAATCGGTTTAGCCATGATTGTCCTCAGCAGCGGAAAAGATAAGGAAGAATGAAACCGCTTTTTCCTTATCGGTCAGCCAATCTGAAATATGCTTCAGCGACAGGAATAGCCGCTTTGCTGCCTTGTTGATATAATGCGGAAAGGAACACCATGGATTGGATTAATGAAGTTCAGACGCCTTGTTATGTCATAGACGAGAACAAACTGTTGAAAAATCTCGAAATATTACAGTCTGTAAAGCAAAGAACAGGCTGTAAGATACTTCTCGCACAGAAAGCGTATTCGGCTTTTTCGACATACCCGCTGATTGCACAGTACCTTGACGGCTGCACGGCAAGCGGGATTTTCGAGGCTCGGCTGGGGTATGAGGAGTTCGGCAAGGAAAACCACGTCTTTTCGCCCGCCTATTCCGAAGCGGATATGCGTGAGCTTGTCAAAATCTGCAACCATATCGTATTCAACTCGCCCAAGCAGTGGGCGAAATACCGCGATATTGTACGCGGCAGCGGACGCGAAATCGAAGTCGCAATCCGCGTAAATCCCGAATACAGTGAAATCGAAACGGACATCTACAACCCGTGCTTTGCGGGCTCGCGGCTCGGAACAACCCTCTCCCGCTTTATGGAGGATATCGACCTTGTGACAGGCGACTACGCGATTGACGGACTGCACTTCCACACAATGTGCGAACAGGGTGCGGACGTACTGGCACGCACTCTCCCAGTGGTGGAGGAGAAGTTCGGCTTTATGTTCGACAAAATCAAGTGGATAAACTTCGGTGGCGGACACCATATCACCCGCGATAATTACGATTTGGAGCTGCTTATTTCAACAATCTGTAATTTTAAGTCGAAATATGACTTGGAGGTATATCTTGAACCGGGCGAAGCGGTGGCTTTGAATGCGGGTTACCTCGTAACCTCTGTGATGGACGTTATCAAAACGCCCGAAAACGGCTTTGACCTCGCTATTCTGGACGCGTCGGCGGCTTGTCATATGCCCGACGTCCTTGAAATGCCGTACCGCCCCGAAGCAACGGGTGCGGGAAAGCACGGCGAGAAGCCTTTTGCCTACCGCTTCGGCGGCAACACCTGCCTTGCGGGCGACATTATCGGCGATTATGCGTTTGACAGCGAATTGCACGAGGGCGACCGAATAGTATTCCACGATATGGCGATTTACTCAATGTGCAAGAACAACACTTTTAACGGAATCCCGCTCCCCGCGATTTACCGTCTGCGGGATAACGAGGTTACGCTGCAAAAACAGTTCTCCTACGAGGACTTTAAAACCCGCCTGTCGTAACAACGGCTTTTTTGACGAAAAAATCTACGGGAGGGAATATTTTGTCGGTTTTATACAATATAGAAATTTTTTCGGCGTTGAAAATCGCCTACAATGGCAAGACTGACGGTTTTCCCGAGGAGGATTTTGAGAAAAACGAGCGTGAACGCGGCTTGCACGTCCCCGAAATGCTGAAATACTTTCTCAAAAAGTACGGCTATATGTCGCTGAACCGCATTTCGGACAGCGTGCGGTTTCTCCACCCGAACATAATGTCCGAGCGGAACTTCAACTATGGCAAAAACGGCAGAACTCCGCTGACGATAGTCGGCAGGGTAGGGGAGTATCACGTTTCCGTTGCCGACAAGAACGCCCGCGACCCTGAGGTAATTCTCATAAAGCAAACTCCCGAATCGGTGGAAGTTCTCCCATCGGACGACACTGTTTCGGAACTAATAAAGGTGATGCTGTGCAGTGTTCTCCTCAAATACGAGAACACGATAATCGCAGACACCCCGCAGCTCGCCGTTCAGCTTCTCCACGAGAACGGCGTTGACTACGAGCGAATCACCAACAACCCCTGTTTGCGGCGGGAGTATTCACTCTGCTTTACCGAAGAAACCCGCACATTCACCATTGCGGAGTACATAGACGGGGAAGTGAAGAGGTTTTTCTTCGTCCGTGACGAGCAGTTTATAAGCAAATAGGAGAATTTGAAACAAAAAACGAACAGGCCTGCTTAACAGCCTGTTCGTTTCTTTTTACAAACAAAACCGCCCCCCTTTTGGGAGGGCGGTCAGGCTGTCGAAAATACTTCGGGGGTCTGGGGGCTTGCCCCCAGAACGGGGGAGTGGGGGTGCGTTAGCACCCCCACGGAATAAGAAAAATAGCCCCCTCCCCCTTCGGGGGAGGACTAAATCTCGTGCGTCGCTTCGCTCCGCCCGAGCTTTGGGCAGTGGGGGTGGGGGGTGCCTCTCTCAGAAAAAAGACTTTTTCAACAAGCTGAACCGCCCTCCTTTTGGGAGGGCGGTCGTTGTTCGCTATTGTCTTAAGAGATTACTTTCTCTTTCTCTTGGAGATTGCGATAGCCGCACCTGCGAGAGCCGCAGCCGCAAAGCCTACGCTTGCACCGGGAATACCGGTAGCGGGGTTCTCGTTCATATCAACATTGCCGTCTTCGGAGAAGAAGCCTCTTGCAGAGAGAGTCTTTTCCCAATCGCCGAGGAATGCAGCAATGGTGATTTCAGTCTTGCCGTCGTCGATGTAAGGCTTGTCGAGAACGTTCGACCACTTTACTCTGTTCTTGGAGTTGTTCTCGCCGCTCTTCTCGGTTGTGCCAAACTCGCACACCAACTTCGACTCGCCGCTGAGCGTGTTGTTCCAGCCCTGCGGAACGATCAGAGATTTGCCCTCCGAACCGGGGTGATTGGTTGCTTCGATAACAGTATTATAGAATACAACCTCAGCCGTGTTAGGCGACCAAGGTCTGCCTAAATAGCCGGGCTTGGAGATGTACTCGGAAGCGGTGTCAACACCGGGTGTTGTAGAGGTTATGGTGCACTCATACATGAGGTAGCCTCTGCCGCTTGTCTGCTGTGCCGCTGTGAGATATGCCTGATCGGAATCGGTTTTGCTGTCTGTATTCATTCTCAGCTTGCACTGGTAGAATACCGCGGTCATACCGCCGAAGATGAAGTCAACAGCACCGAGGACATCGCACTTGTTGAACGCAACCTTGATATTCTGTGCTCCGTAAAGTGTATCCTGTCTGCCGATGAACTTACAGTTGTTGAATACAGCCTTGTCGCCTACGATTGCCATTGCAGCCGCTCTTTCAACGAAGCTTCTGTTTTGAACGGAGGTGTCGCCGTAGGTTGTAGGACGCTGACCCTTGGAGCCTGAATCCCACATTACAACCTTGTCGCTTGCTTCCTTCTTGGAGATGTACTGGTTGAAGGAGTTCTCAAATACGATGCCGTTAGCTTCGAATCCGCTGCCCATTACAACTACCGTAGCGTTCCAGTAGGAGCCGTTTGTTGTGCCCGAACCGGGATTCTTGGTGGAAAGGCTGCCGTTTTCCTTGTTTACCTTGAGAACGTCTGCGTCATACTTGCAGTCAGTACCCATGCTGTAGTAGTCATAGCCGTGACCGTAGTAGGAGGTGATTCTTACCACGTTCTTGGTGATATCAACGCCCTTGTTGGTAAGTTCAAGGCTGGAGTTCTTGCCTGCAGCGTTCACAAGAGAAACGTTGGGCTGGTTGATTACGAGCATTTCCTCGTAGTTTCCGGGGTCGATTACGATGGTGACACGCTTGTTGTCGGTGCCTCTGTCCATCTTTGCAACTGCGTCGAGTGCAGCGTTGATGGTCTTGAATTCCTTGTTTGCACCAACAGCGATTCTCGCTCTGTAAGCAGAGGGAGAGGTTACGCTGATTTTGGTGAAGTAGGTCTGCTTTGCAGCCTTGCCGTTATCGGCAGTTCCTTCGATACCTGTGATGGTGAGAATGCCGTCCTTTGTTGCGGTAATCTGTGTTGTTTCGAACTTGGAAGTGCTGCCCGACGCACTGAATACCTTTTCGCCCGCTGCGTCAAATGCTGCCTGATAGCAGTACTCGAGGGTTACAACCTGACCTTTCTTAACGGGGATATTAATCTTGCCATCCTTGTTGAGGAGGAGGTAGGTCTTGTTCTCGGCAACGCTGCCGTCCAGTGCCAGACCGAGGTAGTACTTCTTGTCGCCGATGGTTTCAATTCCGGGGTTGCCTGCATTGTACTTGGAGAAGTCCCAAACCTCGAGAGCTTCGAAGTTTACGGTCTTGTCGATAGCCTTGCCGCTGATTACGGCATTAGAAGTAAGCTTCTGAGCGTAGGGAGCTGTGCCTGTGCCGGTTACCTTAACGGTGTATGTACCGTCGCGGAGAGCTATCTTGTCAGACGCCTTGAATGTGTAGGTGTAGCCCTTTTCGTTAATATTGGTGAAAGTTACCACTGCGTTTGCCTTTGCCGAATCGGGAAGTCCTGCGAGCTTCAGATTTACCGCATAAGTGGTCTTTGCGGCGAATGCGATATCCTGTGTGCCGTCAGCGGTCTTGCTGATGGTCTTGGCGGTGAGGTTGTAATCATTCACGCCGTCAGCGGTGATGTCGTAGGTAACGCCCTTTTCGAGCTTAATGGTAATACTGTCGCCCGAAACAGTGAACTCGGGAACATAGATTGCACTCTTGTTTACAAACGAAAGCTTAAGCTTCTTGAGTGCGTCTGCGGACAGACCGGTAATCTTACCGGTTACGGTTACGAGGTCAACGCTTGCAAGTGTGATGTTCTCAGTAACCGTACCCGCACCCTTTTTGATATCGAATACGTTCTTGCTCTTGATAACATATCCGTTCGCATTTACAAGTGATACGTCATACTTGTACGAATCAAAGAGGGAAACGCTGTACTTGCCGCCCTCAACGGCAGCGTCGGTAATGTCGCCTGTGGTCTTGTTGGTGAAGCGGAGCTTGTAATCCTTGATACCTGCCGCAGCAGAAGTATCAACAGTACCGCTTACCTTTGTGGGAGTGGTGTGCTCTCTGTATGCTCTGAAAAGCGTGAGTTTTTCGCCGTTAGCGGAGTAGATCTTGTAGATACCGTACTCGGAAGCATAGAACGTGAGCTTAACGCCGTTTACGTTGCTCTGACCCTGCTGAATCTTTCCGCTTGGAGATTCGCAGTAGATAGTGGAATCGCCGCCGTTCGAGCTGGTAACGACCGTCAGAATATCGCCGGGATAGAGCTTGTGACCGCTGTAAACCGCAGCCGAGCCTGTGTTGGAGTAGAGATATCCGGTATATTCCTCATCGCCAATGGTGAGCGACTTTTCGTCGTATCTGTTGATATTCTTGTTTGTGGATCTTAAACGGTTGTTGGTCTTACCGCCGCCGTTAAAGAACATTTCGGTGCCTATCATAGTTGTACCGAGAGTAACGCCCTTTTTCTCTGCGTTAAGAGTGCCGTAATAGGGGAGAGAGTTCAACAGGTCTTCGGTGATCATATTGTTGTAGGTAGCTGTGTCAAGCTGCCCTGCACCAAAATCCCACACGTCAATCTTACCGTTACCTATAGTCGCACTCGGGTCGGGATCGTTCGCTACCTCAAAGGAGTGGAGATAAACATATCCGGAGTTTGCGGTCTTTGCCGTGAACTTCAATGTTGTCGCAACGCCCTCATAGTGGAACGAAATCGAATCCAATCCGTCAATCTGCGAGCCCTTAAACAGCGGCTGTGAGGTCTCGCCCACAAACTCGCCCTTGGTGCTGCTCGCGTTAAGAGTAGCTGTCGCGTCAGCGGAATACTGGCAGAGATTGAACTTTACAGTCGCGTCGCCCGCAACCTTAACCTCAATAACATCGCCGTTGGAGAGATTAAGTCCGTGCTGTTGATTGTGGAAGTAAAGTCCGCCTTTACTTGTGATGGAAACCATTCCGTCCTTGGATGTAAGAGTTCCGTTGAGGCGGTTAGCCTCGCCGTACTCTGCGGTAACAACCGCGTTGGACTCGTAAATCATAATGGAGTCCTTCTTGGCACCGTTGTTATCGGGAACATCGGGTACAAGGGGTTCTACGGTGATTGCCGGTACATAGGTCTTATTGGTGAACTCCAGAATAAGAGTAGTAGCCTTTGTACCTTTGTACTTGAATACTGCGGCACTGCCGTCATTGTGTAAGCAGCCCGCCTTTACAGCCTTTGTTTCCGAGTAGGAACCGTCCGCACTCTTTACAGTAAGCTCGGTGGAGCTGCTGTACTGGCAGTCGCCCACGGTGAGCTTGGTGGGGCCGTCAACCTTAATTTCGATTGAGTTGCCCGCCTTGAACTCCACACCGTGCTGCTTGCCGTTGTACTTGTAGGTGTTCTTGGTGCCGACTTTGACGGTGAGATTTCCCTTTGTGACATCGGATTTTCCGTTTGTGTCAGTGGGAATGATGGAGCCGTCTCTGAAGTCGTATGTAACCTTGGTGTCTGCCGCTTCGACTGTCGTTGTCAACGAGAAACTGTTGGCGTTCGGCAGAGTCAGTGACAATGCCAATGCAGCTGCACAAAAAATGGCGGCTGCCTTGTTTGCCTTTTTTCCGAAAAGCATAGCCAAACCTCCTAAAAAAAATTGGGATATCTTCCCTCCCATTTTATTATAAGTGTAGGCAGTGAGGTTTGTCAAGGTGTATTACTAAATCTTGTTCACAATAGACAAACTTTTTGTGGAGAATTCACAAATGTAATGGATTACTGTTCGTTGTGAAGCATATTTCTAATTTAATAGTATTTACGAAAATCAACACCGCTTTTGTAGCAAATTTAACAAAAAATCCCCGAAAAGCCCGAATAATCGCGTTATCTAGTTGAGTTTTCGGACAAGATGTGTTATACTTTAAAAGTGTGCTGGTTTAAAGTACACGTTTAGAGGCGGTAACCCTCGGCGATTATGTGCTTACAGGGTGAGATTTCCGCGAATATCAAAACAAGAGGAGATAACACAATGAAGACATCTAAGAAGATTGCGTCTATCTTCGCAGCAGCTGCAATGATGCTTACCATGGCTGGCTGTGATAACGCAAACAACGCAAACAAGACTTACACAGTAGGTATCTGCCAGCTTCTGGAGCACCCCGCTCTTGACGCTGCTACCAAGGGCTTCCAGGACGCTCTTAAGGACAAGCTCGGCGACAAGGTAAAGTTTGATACCCAGAACGCACAGGGCGAAGCCACCAACTGCACGACTATCGTAAACAAATTCGTTTCTGCTAACGTTGATTTGATTATGGCAAACGCTACTCCCGCTCTCGCAGCAGCAGCTTCCGGAACAAACACCATTCCGGTTGTCGGAACTTCCATCACATCTTATGATGTTGCATTTGGCGGCGACCAGTGGAAAGGCAAGAACATCACCGGTGCTTCTGACCTCGCTCCTATCGACCAGCAGGAAGATATGATTCTCGAGATTTTCCCCGGCACAAAGAAGGTTGGCATTCTCTACTGCTCCGCAGAGCCTAACTCCAAGTATCAGGCAGAGGTTATGATTGATGAGCTTAAGAAGGACGGCATTGAGTACAAGGAGTACACCGTTGCTGATTCCAACGAGATTCAGGCTCAGACACAGGCAGCTGTCGGCGATGACTGCGATGTTATCTACATTCCTACCGATAACGTAATTGCAAACGCCGCTGAAACTGTAAAGAACGTTGTAGTTCCCGCAAAGGTTCCCGTAGTTGCAGGCGAAGAGGGCATCTGCTCCGGCTGCGGTACCGTTACACTCTCCATCTCTTACGAGAGCATGGGCTACAACGCAGGTCTTATGGCTTACGAGATTCTGGTAAACGGCAAGAACCCCGGCGAGATGGAAGTTGGCTACTCCGACGTTACCAAGAAGTACAACAAGGCAATCTGCGAAGAGCTTAGCGTCAAGGTTCCCGAGGGCTACACCGCTATCGAATAATTTATAGGCGAACATACGGATTTTTCAGAGCAGACGCTTTGGGATTTCCATAAGAACAGCAGCGGGGAGCGGAGTTCCGTTCCCCGTTGATTTAAAGCGATTGGAGAAAGAAAATGTTATTAAATGCCCTTAACACCTTTGTAAACGCACTTCCGGGCAATATTTCCCAAGGACTTATCTGGGGAATAATGGCAATAGGCGTATACATCACCTATAAGATACTTGACTTTCCCGACCTTAGCGTTGATGGCTCGATAGGCACAGGCGGTGCAGTTGCCGTAATGCTTATTCTGAACGGCGTTCCTGTTTGGCTGGCACTTGTTGCAGCGTTTGTGGCGGGCTGTCTTGCCGGATTGATTACCGGACTGTTAAACACACTGCTCGGTATTCCCGGTATTCTTGCGGGTATCTTGACGCAGATTGGCTTGTATTCAGTCAATCTTGCAATTCTCGGCGGTGCAAACAAATCCATAAGTGTTGACCAGTTCAACTTGCTGCTTTCGCTCAGACGTACTGCGGTAAGCAACGGTTTTGACGTGTACGGTTTTGAGGTTGCTAAGTGCTTGATAATTGTGGCTGTGATAATCGCTGCACTGTATTGGTTCTTCGGTACGGAGTACGGCTTCACAATTCGTGCTACCGGCTGTAACAGCAATATGTCACGTGCTCAGGGTATCAGCACTAAAAAGTCCACGGTTATTGCACTGATTCTCTCCAATGGCTTGGTTGGCTTGTGCGGCGGTCTGCTGGCACAGTATCAGGGCTTTGCCGATGTTAATATGGGCAGAGGTGCTATCGTAATCGGACTTGCAGCGGTAATTATCGGCGAAGTGCTTGGTACGACTATCTTCCGCAAGCATTTCAACTTCGTTGCAAAGCTCGCATTTACCGCTATCGGTGCGATTATTTATTATCTCGTATTGCAGCTTGTTATGCTTACGGGATTGCCGTCAACCTACAACAAGCTCTTCTCTGCGGTAGTGGTTGCAATATTCCTCGCTGTGCCGTATCTCCGCAAAGCGGCAAAGACCTCGTTCAGACGAGCGGCAAAGTCTTCTTCCAAGAATGCCGCAAAGAAGGGAGGGGTTAACTGATGCTTATACTCAATGATATCAGAAAGACCTTCAACCCCGGCACAATCAACGAAAAGAAGGCGTTAAACGGCGTTTCTATTACTCTGGAGGACGGCGATTTCGTTACAATAATCGGCGGTAATGGTGCGGGCAAGTCCACCACGCTTAACGCAATTGCAGGAGTGTGGCCGGTGGACAGCGGGTCTATCATTATCAACGGACAGGACGTAACGGGACTTCCCGAGCATAAGCGTGCAAAATTCATCGGACGCGTGTTCCAAGACCCGATGACGGGTACTGCGGCTACAATGGAGATTCAGGAGAATCTCGCACTTGCGGCACGCCGCGGTAAGAGCCGAGGCTTGCGTTGGGGCATTACAAAGAGGGAGCGTGAGGAGTATCACGAACTTCTGAAAACTCTCGGGCTTGGTCTTGAGAGCAGAATGACCTCTAAGGTGGGACTGCTTTCGGGCGGTCAGCGTCAGGCACTTACGTTGCTGATGGCGACTTTGAAGAAGCCGGAAATCCTGCTCCTTGACGAGCATACCGCAGCCCTCGACCCCAAGACGGCGGCAAAGGTGCTCGAACTCTCCGACAAGATAATCGCTGAGAATCACCTCACGGCAATGATGGTAACGCACAATATGGCACACGCTATCACCTACGGCAACCGCCTTATTATGATGAACAACGGTCAGATAATCTATGACGTAAAAGGCGAGGAAAAGAAGAACCTCACCGTAGAAGACCTGCTCGTGAAGTTTGAGGAAGCGGCGGGCACCAAGCTGAACAACGATAGAATGCTCTTTTCAAAAGGCGATAAGTAAAAACAACCCCGAGGGAACACACCCTCGGGGTTGGTATTATTCGGATAGAATTATTCGTCCAGTTTTTGGATATCTCTCTCCACATTTGTGACTACCGAGAACAGTGCAGCACTTTGTCTGGGGTATTCCTTTTCAATGCGGGGGGTGGTAATCGGCTGTTCGTCCGAAGAGCCTTCGGACGCGGCGGCAGCCGCTTTCACCTCGTCAATGGACATTTTGGCAGAACACATTCCCGCAACCGATTCGGGGGGAATGGCAAAGCTGTTTTCGTCGTTTTTGCCGCCCGCGGAGAACACCATACGATATGCACGGTACACCGCCGTCAGCAGGTAGGAGCCGACCGACTTTGCGAGTTTTTGGTTTTTCGCCTTCATCAGCAGCGAAAAGATTACTTCAATGGAGTTGGTAATCAGCTTCTTGCGGAGCATAATCACCGCCCCTGTGGGTGCTCCCTCGTAGCCCTCGTTGATGGAACTCTCGGGCAGTTCGTCCGACGCGATAACCGTACCCGTGCGGGAATTGGTGCGTCCCAGTATGTAGTCAACCGACACCCCGTAGAAATCCGCCACATGAACGAGAAAATCCAGTCCGCACTCACGCTTGCCGTGTTCGTAATGCGACAGCAGGGCTTGGTTTATACCCAACTGGTCTGCGGCTTCTTTTTGTTTTAATCCACGCTCTTTGCGTAGAAGTCTCATCACTCTCGGAAAATCCTTGTTGTTCATATAATTCCCCTTTGGGCTGTATGCCCGTGCTTGTCCAATTCGTCCAATTTGTCCAATTCGTTTAATTTGTAAATTACAAGCCGTTATATTTTGTCGAAACGGGCATAATTCGCCCGAAATAGTCACTGCGTATATTATACACCAGATATGCCTTTTTGTAAAGAGGTATATTCCACAAATTTCATCAAAGTATTCTGTGGTATTTAGCAAAAAACCGGTCGATTCGAGCTTTTTTTGCCCTCAATCGTCGAAATCAGCGAAAATCGTCTGCGATATTGTACTCGGCGATGATATTCTCGCGATTACGCCAGTCCTCCTTGACCTTGACGAACAGTTTCAAAGCCACCTTAGCACCCAGGAGGTCTTCCATATCCTTTCTCGCCATGGAGCCGATTTCCTTAAGACGTTCGCCGCCCTTGCCGATAAGCATACCCTTGTGGGAGTCTTTCTCGCAGATGATAACCGCACCTATGTCGATAATCTCGGTATCGCCTTTCATACGCGGCTTGAACGATTCGATATCCACAGCAGTGCCGTGCGGGATTTCCTGCTGCATCTTCCAGAGAATCTTCTCGCGGATAATCTCCGCACACAGAAAACGCTCGGTTCTGTCGGTCGCTATATCCTCGGGGAACACGTGTTCGCCATCCTGTGCGAATTTAGCCAGTGCGGGAAGAATCTGATTGGTGTTAGTGCGGGTTTTCACGCTTACGGGAATCACTTCCGCGAAGTCGTACAATTCGCTGTACTGTGCAATCAGCGGCAGCAGCGAACTCTTATCGTGTACCAAATCCACCTTATTCAGCAGGAGGATAGCCGGCGTGCCGTTCTGTTCAAACGAGCGTACAAGCTCACGCTCCGCGTCGGACACTTTCTTTGTAACGTCCACCACCAGAATAGCAACGTCTACATCGTCCATAGACGTGCGAATAGACTTTCTCATATGATCGCCCAGACGATTTTTCGCCTTGAGAAGCCCGGGAGTATCAATGAACACGTACTGCACATCGCCCTCGGTGAGTACGCCGTTTATGCGGTTTCGGGTTGTCTGTGGCTTGTCGCTGACAATCGATATTTTTTCGCCTACCAGCAGATTGGTAAGAGAAGATTTTCCTACATTAGGTCTGCCCGTAATGGCAGTAAACACGTTTTTGGTCATCTTTTCGCCTTTCTATCCTTTGAAAACCGTATTTATCCACGCCGCGTCGTCCTTAATTGCAGTAATCCGCACAATGCAGCGGGGGAGGTTGAGTTCGTTTGTGAGAATAACATACCCGCCCTTTGCGTAGCCGTTTTGGGGGAGCTGCCGCGTTTTGCCGCGGAGTATCTTCTTCATCTCCTCGTGTGGGAGCGAGAGGATTTTATAGTCGCCGCCTGCGGCTTCGGGAGCTTTTTCGTTTACGAATCCTTCCCAAAAATCCGCGATTTTTGACTTGATATACGCCTCGTACATATCGGGGCGTTTTTTCTTGGTGACTTCCAGCGACTTGGCAAGCTGCCAATCGCTTACGACCGAATGGTCGCCCGAAAGCAGCACCTCGGGGACCGCACGGTCCTTCCACACCTCGGGACGGGTGTACTGCGGGTACTCCAGCAGCCCGTTGTAGTGTGACTCGATGGAATACGCGTCCTCGTTCGGGAGAACGCCCTCCTGCAGTCTTGCCACTGCGTCCGCCACTATCAGTGCGGGCAGTTCGCCGCCCGTCAGCACATAGTCACCCACCGAGATTTCCTCGGCATTCAGTTCTTCGAGAACACGTTCGTCTACGCCCTCATAGTGACCGCACAGCAGCACAAGTCCGTCCTCGGCTGCAAGCTCCACCACCTTTTTTTGCGTGAGAACTTCGCCCTGCGGCGACATATAGATGACGCGGGGCTTTTTCTTACCCGCCGCCAGATGCTCGTTTACAATAGACATCACGCAGTCGTAAATCGGCTGTGCCTGCATTACCATTCCCGTGCCGCCGCCGTAGGGCTTGTCGTCCACGTTGCGGTGCTTGTCCTCGGTGAAAGCACGGATATTGTGGGTGTACATCTCCACAAATCCGTGCTTGATTCCGCGTCCGAGAATACTGGTATCCAGCACGGATTGGCACATATCGGGAAAGAGAGTTGCTATATCAATCCTCATCGTTTTCCTCGTCATCATCAAACAGTCCGGGAAGCGGTCGGATAATCATCTTGCCGTTCTCAATATCGGTATCCAGCACAATCTCGGGAATACACGGGAACATTAATTCCACACCGCCCGCCTTGCGAATGGAATAAACATCGGTTGCACCGTTCTGGTACACATCGGTGATTTTGCCGTACACCTCGCCGCTGTCTGCGTCAATTACGGTGAGTCCTACGATATCCTGAATGAAATACGTTCCTTCTTCCAGCTCGATATCATCTCTGTCAAGGTAGAGCGTAGTTCCCACAAAGCGTTGAGCGGCTTCGGGGGAATCTATACCGTCGAACTGAATAATTACGATGTTCTTGTGGGGGCGGGCATGGAGTACGTCCATGTGGTTTTTGCCCGCTTTGTCGGTGTAAAGTCCGCATTCCTCTGCCACTTCGCACAGAAAGTCAGCGGAGTCGGAGTAGTACTGGCAGCGAACTTCGCCGCGAAGCCCGTGAAGTCCGACTATTTTTCCTGTTTCAAGAAATTTCTTCATTTATTTTCTCCGTTTTGATGGTTTATTTCTTGGGAGGACGTGTTGATTGTCCTTCTTGTCCCGTCTGAGCGGCATTTTCGGACTGCGGAGTGCGTTTTTTGCCCTTGTTGAGAATCAGCTTTACCGCGGAGATACACGAGCGGTAGTTCAGGAATGCGATAACAAGGAATACCACGCAGTTCACAATGTTCTGGACGGCACCCTTTTCTAAGAACATTACCGACCAGCCCATCACGCACAGCAACACAAGGTTGGTATTGATTTTCGCCCAGTAGAGCGTCATGTACAAATACTTTCGGGTATCGACAATACGGTAGATAAACACCACAAGATAACTGCACAAAGTCGCAATCGCCGCACCCGATACCCCCATCAGTGGGATAAGAATGAGGTTGAGCACGATATTCGTCACCGCACCGACAACCGAACTGATAAGCGAGTGGGTGGTCTTCTGAGCCGCCTCATATATGGTGGACAGGAAGCTGTCGAAGCTCTGGAAAATCGTTGCTCCGAGCAAAATCGGAACATAGAAGTACGCCGAATCGAAGCCCTCTCCCGCAAACAGCGGCATAATAATCGGGTGCAGAATCAGCATAATTCCGCCTGCCGCCAAGAACATAAGCGTCTGGAGCATATCGAAAATATTCGAGTAGAAATTGGACACCGTCCGTGAGTTACGTTCGGTAATAGCAGACATTCTCCACGCCTGCATAAAGACGGCAAGTACAAGAATAATCAGATTTGGAAATTTATAAGCGAATTGGTAGATACCGTTTGCGTCCTCTCCGATAATAGAGGATACCATAAAACTGTCCGAACCGCTGACAATCCACCACATAATTGTGGTAGGAATAAGCGGAATGCAGTAGCGGAGCATTGAATTGCGAAGCGTTTTATCGGTACGCAGCGGGTGGTAAACCGCATACAGTCTTCCTGTGATGTGGGTGAAGAAAAGCGACGCCACATTTCCGAGAATAATGGAGAACACGTATCCCGTAACGCCAAAGTGGAACACTCCCAGCAATACCAAATTGCACAAAACCGTTATCACAGTGGTAAAAATACCGTCAAGCGTAAACAGCACAACAGACACTTTCGCCTTAACATAAAGCGAGCAGATATCCTTGAATATAGCCAGCACGACATAAATATATATCAGCCATTCATACCCTTTCAGCATCGGAATAAGTCCGATAAGCGGAACAAACAGCACAAACACAGCCGAACTTAACAGAGTGATATTAATTGCCGTAGAAAAAACCATTCGTCCATCGTTTGATTTTTCCAGCGAAAAACGCAGTACACCATTCGCCATCGACAACGACACTATGAAGATAAGCAAGTCGCAGGCGTACACGATGTTTCCCATCTGTCCGTAACCTGCTGTGCCGAGTTCGTTTTGGTAGAATTTCAGCATTACATAGACAAGCAGCTTGGAACTCAGCTGTCCGATTGCCATTACTACCATATTACCCGCTAGAGTTTGGTATTTATTCATTGAGTAAAAAGTTCCCCTAAATGTTATTCTGTAGGCGTAGAGTTACGCAGGTTCTGGAAGAATCTGCTCAGCACCTTGCCGCAGCGTTTTTCCAAAACACGGCTTCTCACCATTGGAATATGCGTAAATTTCTCGTCAAAAAGCGTCACTACCGACGCACACGCACCGTTTTTATCGTCAAATGCACCGTAGACCAGCCGTTTCAGACCGGCGTTCATAATAGCACCCGCACACATAGGGCACGGTTCCAGCGTCACGTATAATGTGCAGCCGGTAAGCCTGCGTGTGCCGAGCCGCTTGGCGGCGGCTTCTATTGCAAGCACTTCCGCATGGGCGATGGGCGACTGCAAAATCTCACGCTGATTGTAGCCCTCGCCGATTATTTCCCCATCGGGCGAGATTACAATCGCACCCACGGGGATTTCCCCGAGTGACGCCGCTTTTTCGGCGAGTGCCAGAGCACGTTCCATCAATTCTTCGTCAAGCGTCATTTGTTTTTCAAGAACTGAGCGGCGAGAGCGGCTGCTCCGAATATTGTATTATACAGCATAATAATCAGCACATCAAACATCGAAAACTGTGCAAACAGACCGAAGATAAGTGCCAGAATAATGCCAAGCGTCACTCCGCAAAGCTGAATAATGTTGCAGATAAATGCCTTGGAGCGTAGCGAATGTGCCGTGCGAATAGCGTTTGCAAAGGACGTAAACGTGCCGCTGCAGGAAACCGCCGCCTTTCCACGGGGAACAAAGCGTGTGGAGTCGGAGAACGTTTCGTGTGCCTCGAACGGGAGGATTTTCACCTTGTTCGCTTCAATATCGAACTGCTCCGAAATCTCCGCGTCGGTAATCATTCCGTCCACCGTCTTGATAATCAGGGAAACGCCCTTATCGCAGAGAGCCTGAACATTCTGCTTGATAACAGGATTTGGGCTGAGCCTTACGAAAAACAGCAAGCACACCTGACCGCCTACCGCAAGGTAGATTACCTCGTCATTGTCCGTATTTGCAGCGGTTTCTTTTTCAAGTTTGGGGACGGTGATTTCGTGGGACTTCATATGCTGACGATTTCCCAAAAGCACACGCTGCCTGTCAATCCAGCCCATAACGCCGAGATTACTCTCGTATACGCAGCCCGAAACCTCTTTCAGAAGCTCGCGTTTTCTGTTGAGCATACCAAAGAATGAATCCGCCATTATGCTGTCCGAAGCGACTGCAAGGCTGGTCGCATAGATAATAGCGTCATCTATGCTCACTTTGCCCTCGCCGCTGGTCTTGGGCTTTTCATAGCCGCAGATATTTGTAATTCGTACCGAATCGGCGGGGAAGAGGGTTCTAGCTTCAACCAGCACGCCATTAAGTTCGGCAAGCTGGGTAGCCGCATTGTATCCGAGAATAGCCGAGCCGCGTTCCTTGTTCTTACGTGCTGCAAGATACATCGGAAGCGTTACGGTCATAGAGCTTGAGAACGACGCACCCAGTGCGAAAACCGCACTCAGTACGGTGAGTGCCCAGCACACGCGGTCGATTACCGTAACGGCATTTCCCGCGTCAGTGGTTGTATGCGTGAGGAATGTCACCACGCCGCCCACAAGACCCGCCGCAATAACACCGGGGACGATTTTGCGGGACATTCTGTCCGAAGCGTCCTCGCAGTATGTGGAAACGATGAAGTCGTACAACACCTCGGTCTTACGCATTGCACCGATATTCGGAACACCGGATATTATTCCCTTTGCCAGCTGTGCCTCGTTCTCCTTGCTGCATCTGTCGATAAAATACTTCGTCCGCCCGCCGAATACGAAATTAAAATTCCGCTTTGCGGTGTTTACCGTGAAGAGTTTCGAGAGGGTGTTGCACACCAATGCAGCCAGCGAAACTGCAAGATAAACCTCGCAATATCCCTTAACGACATAGTAGTTGCCGAAGATGTAAGCAACCGTTGACGCAAGTGCGGTAATATGTGCCAAAGCACACAGCGTATCGCCATCGGGGCGAAGCTTAATCAATCGGGAAAGTCCGTTTGAGATAACGGACGAGCAAGCCGAAAACGAGAGAATACCAATCACCAGATGAGTGTACATATAGTTGTCGGTAAAACCGCTTCGGCTTACTATATTAGTGAGGAATCCGAGATTTCCGTCAATTCCAAGGGCATTGACAATCGCCACAAACAATGTAACACCCAGCAGTCCCGCCAGTATAAGCAGACGGCTGATAAGTCCCTTGGACGCACGATTCAGGCGGTCTTTGATTACGTTTTCATCGTCGAGGTCGATAGGCTCGTCCTCGTCTTCTTCGACATACTCGTTGGTCTTTTCCTCGGCGGCGGGGATTTCTTCCGTGTCGTGGTTTTCGAGTATGAAGTTCGCAATTTTCAGCTTCTTCTTGCGGGCAAGCTCGTCCACTCGGCGAATATTGTCAATTTGGTCGTCCGCATCATTTGTTTCCTCGGCGGGTGCTTCGGACAGCGGCTGTTCCGGTTCTTCCACGGAGCGAGCGGCTTCCGTCTTGGGGACGTTCTCTTCTTCGGCAATCTTCTTGTTGAGTGCTTCAATAATGGTGTCGCCCAGATGAATTTCAGCCGATACCGCCGCACTGCGAATGCCCTCATACGGTGTATCGTCAATATCGTCATCGATAGACGGGGCAGCACCGGAGGGAGTGTATTCGCGAACGTGTTCGTCACGGTGTGACATACGTTTCAGTTCGTCATTTGAAACCGAGAAAGTGTCGGTACCATCGCGGTTCAACTCGAATTCGTTGGTGGATTCGCCGCTCTTGACGATTTCAACCGCCTTTTCACGGGATTCCATCGGATTAATCGAGTCCAGCATATCATCGGGGGAATTTGCTTCGCTGTCGATACGCAGCAGTGCCTCGTTAATATCATCAATTTTCTTCTGTTTGCGAATCTGCATTGTATCCGTGGTGACAAGGTCGCCCACCTCGTGGAACACAATATCGTCATCGCTGTCGCTGTTTTCCTGCTTTTGCTGAGATACAAAGAGCTTGATGTAGTCATCGTTTTCGGCAGTCGGATTGGTAGGCTCTTCGTCCTCTATTTCGTACATACGGCGGCGGCGTTCGTCCGCAGCACGGCTGATATCACGTGCCAGACGCTGTTCGCTTTCCTCGTCCGTCATCTGACGTGCGGAAGAGCCTTTCTTCAAATCCCTGTTGAGTTCCTCGGAATTGAGAATTTGCGTCACCGACATTTTCGGGCTTTGCCTTGCGGTCTTGGGCTGTTCTTTCTTTTTCTGTATGCCAGTGCGGCCCAAATCTGCGTTGTTGAGAATTTCAGTCACACTGCCCATGCCGGAATTCGGCTTGCTTCGTCCCGTTTTCGGAGAAGCAAGGAAATCGTCGTCATCGGTTTCCTTTGAGCGGCGTTTGCCTACTTCCTTGAGTATATCGTCAACATTGTATTTATCGCCTGCCATTTACTTTCCCCCTTGCGATTTTGCATTACGCTGTCTTACGACCTCGTACATCAGAATTCCCGCCGAAACGGACGCATTCAGCGAATTTACCTTACCATTCATCGGGAGTGACAGCACCTCGTCGCAGTTCTCACGGACAAGTCTGCCAAGACCGAAGCCCTCGCTTCCGACTACGATTGCCGTGCCTGCCGTGAAGTCTGCTTTTTCGTAAGGTGTGCCGTCCGCTTCCATTCCATACACCCATACATTGTTCTTTTTGAGCATCTTGATAGTTTCGGTGAGGTTGGATACCCGTGCTACCTTCAGCCAGGCTGCCGCACCGGCACTTGTCTTAAAGACGGTTGCATTCAGCGAAGCGGAGCGGCGTTTCGGGATAATTACACCGTCAGCACCCGCTGCCTCCGCGGTGCGGATAATCGCACCCAGATTGTGCGGGTCTGCGATTTCGTCCGCGATGATGATAAACGGCGGGCGACCTTTCTGCTTTGCACTTTCGAGAATGTCCTCCGGAGAGAAATATTCTGCCGAACAAAGTTCCGCACAAACGCCGCCGTGCTTTGCACCGCCCGAGAGTGCGGCGAGCTTCTCGTCGCTCACGATTTTCACCACAACTCCGCGTTTCTTCGCCAGAGCGGTGATATTGCCAGCCGAGGCGGTTTTCGAGATAAACACTGTGTCTATTTCCTTGTCGGACGACAGGGCTTCGGCAACCGCGTTTCTTCCGTATATTATCTGTTGTTCAAGTTCTTTTTCCATAAATATCCTTTTCAGTCAACGCATACAACAAAATTGGCTTTGTAATGCGTAATTTTTAAAGACAGACGGTAAAATTCCGACTGTTTTTTGGAACGATAAAAACACTGTATAGTTCCGTCCACAAAATGTAAATGTGCATACACTATTTATTATAACACATTTACACAGATTTTTCAACTAGAAATAAGAAACGAATGAGAAATTTTTCAAAAAAACTTATGCTAATTCCGTTGCAATTCCGAGAAAAATATGTTATACTGAAATTAGTCTATTTTAGCGGAGGAAAATATGTTCAGTAAGGTAAACAGCATGGGACTTTTCGGACTGAATGCGTTTATGGTGACAGTAGAATCCAGCATAAGTGCAGGCACTCCGACATTTGACATAGTAGGACTGCCCGACGCGGCTGTTCAGGAGAGCAAAGCGAGAATCCGTGCGGTTCTCGGACATCTGGGAATGAAGCTGCTGGGCGGAAGAATCACCGTTAATCTCGCACCCGCAAGCGTCAAGAAAATCGGCTCCATGTTCGACCTGCCGATTATCGTGGCACTGATGGAGCTGGGCGGAGTAATCAATTGCGACCTATCGGCAAGTGCATTTATTGGCGAGCTGTCGCTTGACGGACGATTGGCACCGATAAACGGCGTACTAAGTATGACGCTCACCGCGAAGAAGAACGGTATCAAGCGAGTTTTCATTCCTGCGGCTAATGCACGGGAAGCGTCGGTTGTTGAGGGGGTAGAGGTATTCGGGGTTGAGCATTTAAATCAGCTGAAGGAATTCCTTATTCACGGCACCGGCATGGTACCCGAGGAACGCTACATACCCGCCCCCGAAGATACGCAGTGTCTGCTTGATTATGCGGACGTTATGGGGCAGCTTCTCGCGAAAAAAGCGGTGGAAGTTGCGGCGGCGGGTGCTCATAACGTGATTATGCTCGGGCCTCCCGGCTCCGGCAAGTCGATGATAGCCAAGAGAATCCCCTCAATTCTCCCGAAAATTACATTCAACGAGAGCATTGAAACGACGCAAATCCACTCCATTGCGGGCATGATAGACCCTGCAAAGCCGCTTGTTGTACAGCGTCCGTTCCGTCCGGTGAGCCACACGGCAAGTGCGGTGGGACTGATTGGCGGCGGCAGTATCCCGCGTCCGGGTGAGATTTCGCTTGCACATAACGGCGTTCTTTTTCTGGACGAACTTCCGGAGTTCGACCGCAACGTGCTTGAAACGCTCCGTCAGCCTATGGAGAACGGCGAAATCACTATTTCTCGTGCCAGCGGCTCGGTGAGCTACCCCTGCGATGTCATGTTGGTTGCGGCGATGAATCCCTGCCCCTGCGGAAATTTCGGAAATCCGCAAAAGAAGTGTACTTGTACCGAGAAGCAGGTGCGGACTTATCTCCATAAGATTTCCCGCCCCGTACTCGACCGGATAGATATTCAGATTGAGCTTCAGCCGGTAAATTATGACGAGCTGAGTGAACGTGTACGACAGGAAACTTCCGCCGAGATTGCCGCACGAGTACAGAAAGCACGTGATATTCAGGCGAAACGCTATGCGGGAACCAATATCAAGGCGAACAGCGGCATCACTTCGGATATTATCGCCGATGTCTGCCGAATGAGTGATGATGCGAGGGATATGCTCAAACTTGCGTTTGAGAGGTTAGGACTATCGGCTCGTGCCTACGACAGAATTCTGAAAGTGGCACGTACCTGTGCCGATTTAGAGAACGCGGAAATCATCGAAAAACCGCATATAGCTCAAGCGATTTCTTTTCGCAGTCTTGACAGAAAATACTGGGATAACGTGTAAATAAAAAATGTGCAAATCTGGCTTTGTTAAGCCAAATCAGGAGGAAAAATGAGCAATAATAACGCACCTAAAAAAAGCCCTGTGCCGCTTATAATCGCCGCAGTTATGATACTTGCGGTTATCGCACTCAAGGTGCTGTCCAGCCAAGAGGAAAACAAGGGAAATCCCGTATTTATGTTCCTTGGCGTGCTGGTGGTAGTCGGCGGCTTTGCAGCGGTAATCATCTATTTGAGTATAAAAGCGGCGAAACGCAGAAAGCTGGAGGGCGATGCCGAGTACAAGAAGAAAACCGCTTCGGATATCGCAATGTACATCTCGGCAGGAGTAGGCGGCGTGGGTATGCTGGCACTGCTGTGGAGTATGTGTTTCGCGGAGAAACTCAACTTTCTCGTGATTTTAGCGGAACTTACGGTGTTTATCGCGGGATTTTCCGTTACCTACAACATCTTTTGTTCGAAGAAAAAGAAAGGCGAGTTCGCCGATAAGGACAATCCCGACAGCACCGCTGACGAAGACAAGGGGGAGCAGAAATGAACAAGAGAAGCTGCGGCGTGCTGATGCACATCACCTCCTTGCCGTCGCCGTACGGCATAGGAACGCTCGGCAAAGAAGCCGAGAAGTACGCAGAATGGCTTAAAGAAGCCGGTCAGAGCTACTGGCAGGTACTGCCGATTGGCCCCACGGGGTATGGGGATTCGCCGTATCAGCCGTTCTCGTCATTCGCGGGAAATCCGCTGCTCATCGACCTTGACGAGCTGTGCGAGCAGGGGCTGCTCAACATCGCAGACTGCCAGAACGCAGACTACGGTGCAGACCCCCACTATGTGGACTACGGCAAAGTGTCCGAAACCAAGACCGCACTACTCCGTAAGGCGTTCGCGAAGTTTACGGACGATGTTGGATACACTGCATTCACCTCGGAAGAGGCGGCTTGGCTGGACGACTACGCCCTTTTCACCGCATTGAAGAACAAATTCGAGGGCAAGCCCTGGTCGGAGTGGGACGAGGATATTCGCCTGAGAAAACCCGAGGCAATCGCAAAATACACCGACGAACTGGGTGATGAAATCCGCTTTGTCAAGTGGTGCCAGTACATCTTCTTCCGCCAGTGGAACCGCTTTCACGCATATTGTAATAATCTCGGTATTGAGATTATCGGCGATATTCCGATATACGTAGCCCCCGACTGCTCGGACGTGTGGGCAAATCCCACGCTTTTCGAGCTGGACGAGAAGCTATGCCCGAAGCGGGTTGCGGGAGTGCCGCCGGACTATTTCTCGCGGACAGGTCAGCTCTGGGGAAATCCCCTCTACAACTGGAGCGAGATGAAGAACACCGGCTACGCATGGTGGATTGCACGTATCAGAAAGTCGGTTCAGCTGTACGATATGCTGCGTATAGACCACTTCCGTGCGTTTGACACCTACTACGCAATTCCCTACGGTGCGGAAACCGCCGAGCACGGCAACTGGGAGAAAGGCCCCGGAATGGACCTTTTCAATGCGGTAAAGGCGGCACTTGGCGAGCCGAATATCATTGCGGAAGACCTCGGCGACATCTTCGACAGCGTAAAGCAGCTGCTTAAAGAAAGCGGATTCCCGGGAATGAGAGTGCTGCAGTTCGGCTTTAATCCCGAACACGCAGACAACGACCATCTCCCGCACCGCTATCCCCGCAATTCCGTGTGCTATACCGGAACCCACGACAACTCCACCATCGCACAGTGGTATAAGGAAACCGACGACAAGTCCCGCAAAATGGCGAGGAACTACGTTGATTCCGGCTTGTTCAAGCCGTTTTTCCGCTGTGCAGTACGCACGGCATACGCTTCACCGTCATTCCTTACGATTATCCCGATGCAGGATATTCTGGGGCTTGGCAAAGAGGGACGTATGAATGTGCCGTCCACGCTCGGCGGCAACTGGAACTGGCGTATGCTCCCAAAGCAGCTCCGCCGCAAGGACGCAAAGTGGCTTGCTGACCTCGCAGACGCATATCTGAGAAATCGCGATGATGAAAAGAAAGACGAGTAAAATGGCTGAAAACGGCATAACAGCAAGCCTTCACACCGATTTCGCAAAGACGCTTACCAAGCAGTTTTCCCGTGCGATTAACGAATATCGCTTGCTGGAGAACGGCGATAGTGTAGCCGTTTGCATTTCGGGCGGCAAGGATTCGATGCTGATGGCGGCACTTTTCGAGGATTTTCGCAGATATAGCGGTATTGACTTTTCGGCGAAATACCTTGTGATGAATCCCGGCTATTCCGAGGAGAATATGGCTTTAATACGCGATAACGCAGCCCTTTTCGGAATTGAAATTAACGAGTACAAAACGGAGATTTTCAAGCACACCGCCAACACCCCCGACAATCCATGTTTCCTCTGCTCGAAAATGCGTAGAGGACATCTCTACAAAAAGGCACAGGAACTTGGCTGCCGAAAAATCGCACTGGGACACCACTTTGACGATGTTATCGAGAGTATACTTATGGGAATGTTGTACGGCGGACAAACGCAAACCATGCTCCCCCGCCTTAAATCGCAGAACTATGCGGGAATGGAGCTTATTCGCCCCATGTACTTTATCCGCGAACGCGATGTTATAAGATGGGGAGAGGCGAACAATCTCCGCTTTGCCCCGTGCGGCTGTGCCTTGGCAAAACGTGAGGGCGACTCCAAACGTGCCGAGGTGAAGCGGCTTATCGTGAGCCTTGCAGCAGAAAATCCACAGGTGGAACAGAACATCTTCCGTTCAGTCCATAATGTACGGCTGGATAGAATAATCTCCTACAAGGACGAGGACGGAGAACACAGTTTTCTTGAAAAATTCGATTAATTTTCACGCCCGAAAATCCGCATTGTTAAGCCAAATCAGCGGATTTTTGGCGTATTTTTGAGGTGCAGATGGCAATGGATAGACTTTCACGGCTCCGCTCGTTTATGAGAGAACGCGGGGTTTATGCGGTTATGATAGGTACGGAGGACTACCACGGCTCCGAGTATGTGGGTGAGTATTTCCGACTGCGTGAGTATCTCAGCGGATTTACAGGCTCGGCGGGAACGCTGGTGGTTACTCTTGACGAAGCACGGCTGTGGACGGACGGACGCTACTTTATTCAGGCGGAACAGCAGCTTTCGGGCAGCGGAATTGAGCTTATGCGGCAGGGCGAAAAGGGAGTTCCGAGCATTGAGGAGTACCTTGCGGCTTGCCCCGAGGGGAGCGTATGCGGCTTTGACGGCCGCTGCGTCAGCATAAACCGTGCAAGACGTTTGAAAATGCGGCTTGCCCCGCGTGGGATAACGCTAGACCCCACGGTGGACTTTGCGGACGCAGTGTGGGAGAATCGCCCTGCTCTTTCGGCAGAACCTGTATTCGCACTCCCCGATGACGCGTGCGGGAAATCACGAGCAGAAAAACTCGTCGAAATCCGCACGGTTATGAGCCAAAAGCACGCAGACGCATTCTTCGTATCAATGCTTGACGAGATTGCGTGGACGCTGAATTTGAGGGGCGGGGATATTGAGTATTGCCCACTGTTCCTTGCGTATATGGTTATTTTGGCGGAGCGGGTGATTCTGTTTGCCAATCCTGCTATATTCAGCGAGGAAATAACTCGAAGTCTTGCAGAGGACAATGTCGAAATTCAGCCGTATGACGCGGTTTATTCGTATCTGAAAAACTACCGCGGCACGATGATGCTCGACCCCGCAGCGGCGAGCGTCGCCTCCGGCGGTATTGACGCGGTGAAGGGCAGGGTAGACTGTCCAAGCCCCATAGCTATGATGAAAGCGGTAAAAAATCCCGCCGAAATCGCAGCGGAGAAGTCCGCACATCTGCGTGACGGCGTTGCGGTAACGCGTTTTATGAAGTGGCTGAAAACGGCTCTGTTAAGCCACACTGACGAGAAAATCACCGAAATTTCTCTCGCCGAAAAGCTCGAGGAATTCCGCAGACTTGACCCCGACTACCTCGGGCAGAGCTTCGCCCCGATTATGGCATACGGCGAGCATGGTGCGATTGTCCACTACTCCGCGACAGAGGAAACAAACGCCGTTGTAAAGCCGCACGGGCTGCTTCTTTCCGATACGGGCGGTCATTACCGCTTTGGAACTACGGATATAACGCGAACCTACGTTCTGGGAAAGCTTTCCGATGAAGAAAGGCGGGCGTTCACGCTGGTTATGGCAGGTCACCTCAATCTGTTGGCGGCGGTTTTCCCCGAGGGGGTGCGGGGTTCGACGCTTGACTACACCGCACGAGAACCGCTCTGGCGGTATGGATTGGACTTCAACCACGGCACGGGACACGGTGTGGGCTTCCTGCTTAACGTTCACGAAGGCCCGCAGCGAATCAGCCGCCACGCGGTGGGTGACGCACCTCTCCATGCGGGAATGATAACCTCGGACGAGCCGGGGTATTACGCGGAGGGTAAATTCGGTATCCGCCACGAAAGTCTGGTGCTTTGTACGGAAAGCGACCATGAGGGCTTTCTTTGCTTCGAGCCGCTGACGCTTGTTCCGTTTGACAGGGACGGAATTGACAAGCAGTACCTCACCGAACGTCAGATTTGGCTGTTCAACAAGTATCAGAAGCTGGTATTCG
>JBJESA010000250.1:0-7875 GCA_051882535.1 Oscillospiraceae bacterium | reverse complement strand
CGTCATCAATGATTCTATCTTATAATTCTTGCATATATCACGAATTGCATTCGCTGCAATATCTGCGTCAATATGCCCTGTACAGGAACTGTGGTCACCTTCGGAACAATGCTTACATCTTCCGGTGCAAGCCAAAGTAACGACAAATTCAATCCGACTTAAATTCTTTACATTTTCATTCACAGTAACATATCCTCCTTTTTTTCATCAATTATCTTTCGCTTCTGATAAATGCGGTATTATCACAGAAACTTTCACATACAGCTCTTCTTTTATTCAGACTGCTATTTTCTAAGGTATTTAGCCGTTATCGTTCTGCCGTTTTCAAGCATTTCCTTCGGTGTTCCCGTAAATACAACCTCACCGCCTTTGGTGCCGCCGTCGGGACCTATGTCTATAATGTAATCGGCAAGCTTCATAACATCTGTGTTGTGTTCAATTACAATTACAGTATTTCCTCGGTCAACAAAACCTTCGAGAATATCCACAACCTTTTCAATATCTGCTGCGTGAAGTCCTGTTGTGGGTTCGTCTAATATGTAGACATTCCCCTTTTTGTTGATATTCTGTGCCAGCTTTACTCTCTGACGTTCGCCGCCCGAAAAGGTTGACAGTGGCTGTCCCAATGATATATACGAAAGTCCGACTTCCATAAGAGCGTTCAGCATAGAAGAAATTTTCTTATTATCCGCAAAGAACGGCAAAGCGTCCTCTACACTCATATTCAGAACATCAACAATTGTTTTTCCCTTAACCGAATACTTTAAAGCTTCCTCGCTGTAACGCGTACCGTTGCAGTGCTCGCAAACTGTGGTAACAGGCTCCATAAACACAAGCTCGGTGGTTATCATTCCGCGGCCTTTGCAGTATGGGCAAGCACCTTTTCCGTTGAACGTGAACAGTCCGCTGTCAGCATTGTTTTCGGCGGCAAAAACCTTTCTTATCTCGTCAAAGAAGCCTAAAAACGTGCAGACAGTTGAACGTCCTGTTGCGGTTACTGCACTCTGGTCGATAAGAACTACCTGCTCCTCATACTGCTTTGCGAAAACATCTCTGATAAGGGTTGATTTTCCGCTTCCCGCAACACCCGTAACTACGGTCATTATTCCAAGAGGAATGTCAACATCAACATTTTTGAGATTGTGGAGATTTGCTCCTCTTATCGGCAGAAATCCTTTAGGCTCACGTACTTTTTCCTTTACCTTTATTTCCGAGGACAGAGCATTTCCTGTTTTTGTTCCGCTTAAAAGAAGGCTTTCGTAGCTGCCTTGGAATAGTACCTCGCCACCATTCTTGCCGGCAAATGGACCAATATCTATAACCTCGTCCGCAATACTGATTATATCCTTGTCGTGCTCAACCACAAGAACGGTATTTCCTTTGTCGCGAAGGCTTTTCAGCAGTCTTGACATTCGGTGGACATCTCTTGGATGCATTCCCGTACTCGGCTCGTCGAAAATGTAAATCATACCGCAAAGCGAGCTTCCCATATACCGTACAAGCTTTAATCGCTGGGCTTCGCCACCCGACAGTGTAGAGCTTTCTCGGTTCATAAACAGATACGGCAAACCAATATCTATCATACGGTCAAGAGCCGCTTTCAGCTGCTCGATAATCGTAGCCGCTCTTTCATCGTGGATTTTATCCAGTTCCTCGCGAAGCTGCGAAAACTCCATTTCGCACATATCGTTTATGTTATATCCGTTTATCTTGCAGGAAAGCGTGTTCCGGTTAAGACGCTTGCCCTTACAATCGGGACATTCGCACTCGTACAAAAATTTTGCTATTCTTTTAAGAGTATTGTCTGTTTGTTCTTCTGCACCTTTCATCAAAACAAGCCGCTTGAACTGATTATAAACGCCCTCCAGCTTCTTATCAAGCCGCTCGCCGTCCTTGGTTCTGCTTCCGTAGAGGAGAATATTCTGTTCTTCTTCGGAGAGGTCTTTCCAAGGAACATCGGTTCTGAAATACTCAGGTCGGCGATAAACCTTCCAATAATAATTCCCGTGTCCGAATGCAGGCAGATTAAAACAGCCCTCGTCGTAGGTTTTATCGGCGTCAATGAGGTTGTTCATATCGAAATCCATTATCTTTCCGATACCCGCACAGGTGGGGCACATTCCGTTCGGGTTGTTGAACGAAAAATACGAGGCAGGACCGACAGACGGCGTTCCTATTCTCGAAAACATCAGACGTAAAAGCGAATACATATCGCTTATCGTGCCTACCGTTGAACGTGCGTTTCCGCCAAGCCGTGATTGGTCGATTATTACCGAGGGATTAAGATTGTCGATAAACTCCACATTCGGCTTTTCATATTTCGGGAGCCTCCCTCTTACCCACGCACTGTAGGTTTCGTTCATCTGACGCTGGCTTTCCGCCGCAACGGTATCGAACACTATGCTTGATTTTCCCGAACCCGAAACCCCCGTAAAAACAACGATTTTATTCTTGGGAATATCAAGTGAAACATTTTTCAGATTGTTCTGTTTAAGACCTCTGATTTTTATAGGTTCCATAGTATTTTCTCCTGTTATTTGTCGTAATTAGTATTGTAAAGCATAGTATATCACTTTTATTTTAAATTGTCAAGAAAAAGTTATTGCTCATATATACCTCATGTTTCTGCAAACGAATGTGGTCATATCTGATGGTTATACCATATTAAAACATAAAAATCAACTCTCTTTGCCCATCTGTTCTATTTGCAAACTGCCGGCTAAATGGGAATCTGTTAAAATCTTTTCAGTTTCTTCAATATCCTTCTCAATTAGCGGACGCATACTATCCTTGTACTTTGATAAATCAGCACTATGCAAAGAAGATAATATCGTTGGGATATACTGTGGTTTTGCCAAACCAACTCGTGCAAGAGCTTTAACACATTGTCTGGAGGTAATCGGTTTTTCATCCGTAATATGTGCGAGAAAATCGGATATGATTGCATCAAAACGATTATCTTCATCCCATTGAGCGTTTGCCGCAAGAATATACAGTACCCGATTTCTTACCAATGATTTCGGATGGTCAAGCAGCGTGGCAAAATCATCGAAGTATTCATACCATTTATCTGTTTCTTGGCTTTCTGATATGATTTTATCGGCAAGAGCACACGCATATTTATCATCTTTTACAGTCAGTTTTGCTATTATATTTTCTATCATCACAGATTACCCCTACCCAATTTCGATATGTCGATATAATTGTCCATAACCGCACGGAGTGAGCGTTAGCGGACGAATGTGCGTGGACATATATAATAAACGCTCTGCGTTTATTATATCACAACTCCCACAGAAAGTCAAATAGACAAGCAAAGCCGCTCACAAACCTTGTTTACAACGTACTCTTTCTCCTAGTATGTAAGATTGGTTTTTGCAAGCTCTCCGGCGATAATTCCGGCGTAGAGCTCGTCCACTATTTCCCGGAGCATTGCAATATCCTTCTCGCTTGTTGGCGTGTGGGGGGTGTTGGAAAAAGATGAAATGAAATTTGTAAATTAGAGAACAAGAATAAGTAATTATATTCCCCTCTGCCTATTGCACGGGCGGCTGCTAGTCCTTCTCTTGTCCTGTCCGTCAGAACATCTCGCTCGAATTATGCCAGTGCGGACACCACAGTATTTTATAATTTACCCTATCAAATTTCCTGCGGCTCGTTAAACCTCTTGTTGAGCTTGGTTAGAGCCTTTTTTCTATTCGCGAGATGTAGGAACGCAAAATTCCCATCTCCTTGACGATTTCACGCTGAGTCATCGGCTTGCAAAGGCTGCCGTCTATATTCGGGATTCCGTAGCGTTTGCAGATTATCTCACGTTCGTGGTCGTCAAGTTCTTCCGCAATATAGCGGTATAACTTCTCAGAGTCAATTTTCAAATCCGTCAATTGCTCAACGTTTATGCTGCTGGCAAAAATGTCCTCTATCGTGAGTGAGTTTCCCTCCAAATCACAGTCAATCGGGTCGCTTATCGACATTTCCGTTTGCTGATGCTTAATCTTGCGGAAGTACATTTTTACTTGATTAGCAATATCACGCTTGAAGAAACAAGAATTTGTTTACACAACGTGCATTATTTTCACTCAGAAAGGTTGCTATGATATGTACGTATGGTATAATTACGATAAAAGGTGCTTTCGGCGTATCTTCTTTATGTAGATACGTCCTTTCTTGCCAAAAACACGGCAGCCGTTTACGAAATTGCCCCGTTGATTTGTTCAGCGGGGTTGTTTTTGTTCATTAAAGTGCAAGTGCAAGAAACGAATCGTTTGGTGGCACATTTTTATCCTAGTAATAGCTTCATAAAATACTACAAAAAACGACAAAATGCAAAAAACATATTGATTTATATATAATAAAGTGTTATAATAAAAGTGTGTTTGTACACTTTTGCCTGGCACAAAAAGTATTGAGTTGGTTCTGCAAGAAAGGGATAAAAATGAAGAAAAACTTTTTCAAGAAAATCGTATCGACTTTGATAGCCGCTGCGATGACCGCAACGCTGTTTTCGGGCTGTAATGCTTCAACCGAGAACGAGGACAAGGAAACTATATCCGTTTATTTGTGGACTACAGTTCTGTATGAAAAATACGCTCCTTATATACAGTCGCAGCTTCCCGATGTAAACATTCAGTTTATTGTGGGAAACAACGACCTTGATTTCTACAAGTTTATGAATGAAAACGGTGCATTGCCCGATATAATCACCTGCTGCCGTTTTTCGCTGCATGACGCAGCACCGCTGAAGGATAGTCTTATGGATTTATCCACCACCTCCGAAGCTGGTGCAGTTTATGATAATTACATAACAAGCTTTACCAATGAAGACGGCAGTGTGAATTGGCTGCCGCTGTGTGCCGATGTTCACGGCTTCACAACCAACAGAGGGCTTTTTGAACAATACAATATTCCTCTGCCCACGGATTATGACAGCTTTGTTTATGCTTGTCAGGAGTTTGAAAAGGTAGGCATCCGCGGCTATGTTGCCGATTATGCCTACGACTATACTTGTATGGAGATGTTACAGGGCTTGTCTGTTCCGGAGCTTACCTCTGTTGAGGGCTCTGTCTGGCGCACGGCTTATTCGGACCCTGCAATCCATGAACGTGTAGGACTTGATGATAAGGTATGGCCGGGCGTTTTTGAAACTATGGAAAAGTTCATAAAGGACGTAAACCTTACCCCCGATGTCCTGGAGCTTGACTATGACCCTGTAATCAAAATGTTTACAAATGGCGAGGTTGCTATGATCGGCGGCACTACCGGATATGTGCTGGATTTCCAGGCTCAGGGCATGGACGTTGTCCTTCTGCCATACTTCGGACAGAACGGTGAACAGTGGCTGATGACCACTCCCAACTGCCAGGTGGCTCTGAACAAAAACCTTGAAAACGACGAATCCCGTCGTGCAAAGGCAATCAAAGTCCTTAACACTATGCTTTCCGAGGAAGCACAGACTGTGCTTGCCAATGGACAGAATGTTCTTAGCTACAGCAAGAATGTCAGCATGAAGCTTACCGACCATATATCAAACCTTAAACCCATAATCGAGCAGAATCACATGTATATCCGTATTGCCTCCAACGATTTCTTCTCCATTTCAAAAGACGTGGTTTCGAAAATGATTACAGGCGAATACAATGCACAACAGGCTTATGAAGCCTTCGACTCGCAGCTTCGTCAGCCAAAGGATAATACAGCCGAGACTGTTCTCACCTCCGAAAGGGCATACTCCAACACTGTACACAGCAAGGGTGGCAGCGAATCCTACTCCGTTATGGCGAATACTCTCCGTAGTATTTACGGAAGCGATGTTCTTATTGCAACAGGCAACAGCTTCACAGGCTCTGTGATTAAGGCTGACTACACCGCAAAAATGGCAGGCAATATGATTATGCCAAACTCTCTGATACCTTTCCATCGTGATATGACCGGAAAGGAGCTTAAGGAAACGGTTAGGGATTATGTGGAGGGCAATACAATCGGGTTCAAGCCTTTCAATCTTGGTTCTTTACCCATTGTCAGCGGTATTTCTATCGAGGTAAAGAAGGACGAGGACAAATACATATTAGTGAAGGTTATTAAGGACGGTAAGGAAATCAAGGACGATGACACTTTCTCCGTGACCTGTCTTGCGACCTATGCACATTTCTCGCCCGTTCTTAAAGATGAAAGCCGTCCCTTTACGGTTGGCGATGATCACGTAAAGATAACCTGGTCAACTAAAGTGAATGAGGGTAATTTCACTCTTTCCGAACCGACCGAATATATTACGGTAACTTGAAACTATAGAAAGGAAAACCGATAAGTGAAGAAACGGTTATTGTACATAGTTATTGCCTGCGTTCTTGTGTTGTCTGTAATATCTGTGGTTTGTATCAACTATTCCTCTTTCGTATCACAGACAATATATGATGAAAGTATTTCCCACTTGTCGGAAATCTTTCATCAATCGAACAGCTCTCTCAATAAACTTGTAGCCCATACAAGAAAGAATATGCACCTTTGGGCTGACTATTTGCAGGATATTTCGGACGATAGTGAAATTGATGATTACTTATCTCACGCACAAAGAGAAACTGAATTCACCGATTTCTACTTTATTTCAAGGGAAGGAAACTTTCTGACAAAAAGCGAAGAAAAGGGATACTTTGACCTGAAAGACGAAATGTCAAAGATATTCATAGAGGGCGATGATGTAGTTCTTAATTCGGTTGTTCCGGGCAAACCTCAGATGATGGTATTTGTTTCCCCTGCCGCAAAGGGAACATACAAAGGCTTTGAGTATGAAGCAATCGCTGTAAGCTACAACAACTCCGATATTATAAACGCTCTGAAAATATCCGCATTTGAGGGACATTCCAGCAACTATATTGTTCATTCCGACGGTCGTGTAATAGTGGATAATGCTGCCGATAAGCAGAAGGATATTTATAACCTTATTGCCACATTGATGGACTACTCGGATATGAGCAGTGAAGATTTGTTGAAAATCAAGCAGGATTTCGCCGGCAGAGGTTCAGGTGCAACCGTCACAAAGCTTGGCGGCAGAAGTTATTACTTATTATACGAATCGGCGGATTTTGAGGACTGGATGTTCGTTGGTTTAGTGCCGACAGACATTGTAAACGCAAGTATGAACAAGCTTCAGTCAAGAACTATTGTTCTTGTTGCGGTTATTGCAATAAGCCTTGCCGCCCTGATGATTGGGTTTATTCTCTGGCAGAACAGGCAGAAGCTGAAAAGCAAGGATACGCAGATACTCTATCGTGACGAACTGTTTTCAACGCTGTCGGTAAATGTCGACGATGTGTTCCTTATGTTGAACGCGGAGGATATGGGGGTTGACTATATCAGCCCTAACATTGAAAAGCTGGTTGGCATACCCGAAAAAAAGGCACGTTTGGATATTCACGCACTTGATTGTCTTGTACGGGACGAGAATACCGTTCGTGTACTTAATAAACTGCCAAGCCTGAAACCCGGTGAACAGATGGAGCTTGACAGAGAGTATGTTCATCAGAAAACAAACGAAGTGCGGTGGTTTCACGTTGTTGCCCTTTGCAGAGATATTAAGGGCGATAAGAAATATATCGTTGTTTTGTCCGACCGCACAAGGGACAAGCAAATTAACCAGGCTCTTGAGGACGCGGTTAATGCCGCACAGAGTGCAAACAGAGCAAAGAGCACCTTCCTTTCAAATATGTCCCACGATATCCGTACGCCTATGAATGCAATTATCGGCTTTGCTACCCTTTTAAGCACAAGCACGGGCGACGAGGAAAAGGTAAAGGATTATGTAGCCAAGATACTGTCGTCGAGCAATCATCTGCTGTCGCTTATCAACGATGTGCTTGATATGAGCCGTATCGAAAGCGG
>JBJESA010000249.1:0-1847 GCA_051882535.1 Oscillospiraceae bacterium | reverse complement strand
CACCGATGACTGACAAGCTCTCCGAGGAGCAGAAGAATGCAATTCTTGCACAGATTGCGATGAAGCGTTACGGTACCGCCGAGGAAGTTGCAAGCACAGTTGCATTCCTTTGCAGCGATGACGCTTCCTATATTACAGGTCAGATAATTGAAATCAGCGGCGGACTTGCTATGTGATTTGTTATTGAAAGGATATTTAAATGAGTGAGAGAAGAGTTGTAATTACGGGACTTGGCTGCGTTACACCCTGCGGAAATTCCCCCGAGGAGCTTTGGAGCAACCTTATGGCGGGAAAGCACGGCTTCACGCTTGAACCCTGGTTCCCCGAGGAAGACCCCGATACTCTCAATGTTGTATCGAGAGTCAAGAATTTTGACGCATCGGCTCTGTTTGATAAGAAGGAGCTTCGCAGAAATGACATTATCACCCAGTACGCAGTATACTGTGCTGACCAGGCACTAAAGGACGCGGGTACAGATTTGAAGGATCTGGATCCGTTCCGCGTGGGCTGCATTATCGGCAGCGGTATCGGCGGTCTTTGCACTACCGAGGAAGAGCTTATCAACTACCGCGATAAGGGCAGCAAGCGTGTTTCCGTGTTCACTATCACCAAGATGATTGGTAATATGGCTGCGGGAATTACTGCAATCAGATTTGGCTTCAAGGGAAGCAACTTCTGCGTAACTACCGCTTGTGCTTCCGGTACACAGGCAATCGGCGAGGCGTTCCGCTCCATCAAGAATGGATACCTTGACGCGGCTGTTGCCGGCGGTACGGAACATTCCGATATCGGTTTCTGTTATGCAGCATTCAACAATATGAAGGCTATTACACGTTCTACCGATGTGGACAGAGCCTCCATTCCGTTTGACGCGGAGAGAAGCGGCTTTGTACTTGGCGATGGCTGCGGAATCCTCGTTCTCGAGGAATACGAGCACGCAAAGAAGCGTGGTGCGAAGATTTATGCAGAGCTTGCGGGTTACGGTTCCACTTGCGACGCATATCACGAAACCAGCCCCGACCCCGAGGGACGCGGCGGTGCTAAGGCTATGGAGTTCGCAGTTCAGGAGGCGGGAATTCCGCTTGAGCAGGTGAACTATATCAATGCTCACGGCACTTCTACCCACATGAATGACGCAACCGAAACCAAGGCAATAAAGCTTGCTTTTGGCGACCACGCGAAGAATATCGCGGTAAACTCTACCAAGTCCATGACCGGACACCTTCTTGGTGCTGCGGGTGGCGTTGAGGCAGTGGTGACTGCACTCTCCATCAAGAACAACAAGATTCACAGGACTTTGGGCTACAGCGTTCCCGATCCCGAGTGCGATCTGGATTACGTAACCGAGGGTACTCGTGATGTGAAAATTACTGCGGCTTTGTCCAATTCGCTCGGCTTTGGCGGTCATAACGGCTGTCTGTGCATGAAGCCTGTTGAATGAAAGGAACATTACTATGAACCTGAAAAATAAAGAAACTCCTATCGACAACACCGTTGAGTGTATCGAAGCACTTGCGAAGATTGTCAAGGATAACGACTTAGGCAAAATTAAAATAAGCACCGAGGATATTGATATCGTAATCGAGGGCAAGCGTTCTGCTCCCGCGGCGAATATCATTCCTCCGGTAATGCCCGCTGTGGGTGTGCCTGCGGCTCCTGCTGCTGATGTTGCGGCTCCCGCTGCTGCGGAGAGTGCTGCGGTTTCGGGCAATATCATCACTTCTCCGATTATCGGAACCTTCTACTCTTCACCGTCGCCTGATAAGGCACCGTTCGTTAAGGTAGGAGATACCATTAATAAGGGTGACGTTGTATGTATTATTGAGAGCATGAAGATTATGAACGAG
>JBJESA010000248.1:0-7934 GCA_051882535.1 Oscillospiraceae bacterium | reverse complement strand
TTCCTTTAATTTCGAGGGAATTCCCTCTACCGAGGGTGCGGAGATGCTCAGCAAGCGTGGCTTCTATATGCGTGGAGGACTGCACTGTGCTCCCGCCGCCCACAGGAAAAACGGCACGCTGGAGAGCGGCACAATCCGCTTTGCTCCCTCGGCGTTCAACACCGAACAAGAGGTGGAAGCTCTGCTCAGAGCAATGAGAAGCGTGAAATAGCAGTTAATAAATCCATCACCTTACAGGCGATGGACACAAAATGAAGCCCGAGAAGAGCAAAAAATCTCCTCGGGCTTGTTTTGCAATGATAATGTATAACCGTAACTTATAAGTACAAAGAGGTATTCCTATTTCTTGTGGCGGAAAAATTCAACGCTGAACAAAACACCCGCCAAGAACAACGCACATCCAAGACCTGTATAGAAAACAGCTACAAATATGTCGGGAAATACTCCTGAAACTCTCAGTCCAATTCCGCCGCCCATCATCACTATCATAATGATATATGCTTTTAAATCAAAGAAGTTCCAGAACGGCCGATAGTCTTCTTCGTAGCCTTCAATTCGTTTGATATGCTTTTTTGTCATTCTGAAAAACATACCACCGAACAGCAGGAACACAACCAAGGAGAGGACTGCATAGTACCAATGGATTTCAATAACCGTATATGCTATTATTCCCATTCTTGCAACATTAAATCCCGCAATCATCCAGACAATCCCTGCTATAAGTAATAATGCCCTTTTGGGAACCTCAAATACTTTTTTCACATTTTTCTCCGTTTTCTGTAATTAAAATTTTCAACAAATCAATTATAGCATAATCACAGAATAAAGTCAATATCAAAAACAAAGCGGTCTATGATACGTTAAACCAAATGGAAATTTATATTTTTTCCATGTACACAAATTGTAACTCGTCATCAACTGCTTTAGAATCAAAGATTTTATAGCCCATGTTTTGGTATAATCGGATGTTATCTTTGCTTCTTGTGCTTGTAAAAAGCTCATAACGTTTTTGAGGAAAATAATGTTCTATTTCTGCCAGAAGTCTTGTACCATAGCCTTTACACCTATGATCGGGGTGAACCATTAGTTTTCCAATATACACTGTTCCACTATGCTCCTTTGCACGAACCGAACCAATGATAGTATTTGTATCATTGACCATTTTCAAAATAACACCCTCATTGAATTCATCAACCACTTCACCTAATGTTTGTTTTAAAGGCGGAATGTCCTTATTACCAAACAGTTCCGCTTCGCTTTGATATGCAAGATATTGCAGCTGCAGTATTTCCTGCAAATCTTCATGTTGTGCCTTATATATCATAAACATTGATTTATCCTCCAAATTCCGACTTCTTGTCGAGTTTATTATAGCATAATTACTTCCCAAAATCAATGCAGAAAGAAAAAGCCGTCTTTGATACTTTGTACCAAATGGGAATTTATCAATAGAATCATAGATTCTCCCAATTTTTGGCATACAATATTCCGTCATCATCAATTAAATGCTTTTTCCCAAGTTTAATAAGCTGATTTCGTAGCACCTCTTCTTTCCTGCCGCCTCTGTCAATCTTTACACCAACTTTTTCAAGGGTATCAATTTTTGATAATATTTCGGCAATTTTAGTAGCAGGGACTTTATCGGCACATAGACACAAATCAAGAAAACGTAATTGTGAATCGAGTAATATTTCCAAATTCTCAATCTTGTGTAACTCATAAATTTTTAAAGCGTAAATATTGTTGAGTACAGGCAAAGTTACAACAGACGATAAACCTTCAATCCATAGCTTTTTTAAATTTGGAATTTTCTCAATAAATCCTAAATCAGATAATCTATTGGCTATAATCGTGCCTGAAATCTTCAGACTCTCTAAATGTTCAAGTGAAGATGTGTATTCATATCCTGTAAATTTTCCATATAGATTTAGTTCTTTTAATTGTGGATAAAGCTTTAATACACTTAAATCCACTTCAATATGTGCTGTGATTGACAACATTGTCATATCCACATCTACTTTATCACCAAATATATTCAAGTCTTTTTTATTTGATATAATATACGATGCCATGTTGAACCTCCAAGTTATAAATTTCAATTTCTTGCTGAGTTTATTTTAGCATAATTACCTCATAAAGTCAATATAGAAAAAGCCGTCTTTGATACAATGTACCAAAAACGGCTTCATAATGCTTTCTTATTGCCGCTTACCCAAGCGGCGGGGAATTTGTGCGATTACTTGTAGAGCTTCTTCGCACTGTAGCTTGTATGGAGAATTTCGTGAGCCTTGTGAGAATTCGGCTCGCCGAAGAACTCGTCATACAGAGCCTTAACATCGGGGTTCTCGTGCGAACGGCGGAGCGGTGCGTTCTCGTCAATGTTGTAGAGAACCTTTGCTCTTTCAGCACGAACGTCAACGAAGTTGGTAACAGAAGCGGGCTGGATAATCTGTCCGCCGCCGTTTACGCAGCCGCCGGGACAAGCCATAACCTCGATAAAGTCGTACTTCGCTTCTCCTGCCTTGATGGACTTGAGCAGCTTCTTTGCGTTTGCAAGTCCGCTGACAACGGCAACCTTGACTTCCTTGCCGCCAACGTTGTATGTAGCTTCCTTGATGCCCTCTGTGCCACGAACTTCCTTGAAATCAATGGGAGAATCTGCGTTTTCGCCTGTGAGCTTCCATACTGCGGTACGCAGAGCGGCTTCCATAACACCTCCGGTTGCACCGAAGATTACACCTGCACCTGTGTAAGAGCCGAGCGGAGAATCTGCGGTTTCCTCGGGGAGTTCGTCCCAAATGATGCCCGCTTTCTTAATCATTCTCGAAAGCTCACGAGTTGTGATTGTGATATCAACATCGGGAATACCCGCTGCGGACTGGTCGTCACGCTGAACCTCGTACTTCTTTGCGGTACAAGGCATTACCGATACGGAAACGATGTCCTCGGGATTCTTGCCGAGCTTCTGTGCGTAGTAGGTCTTTACAACCGCACCGAACATCTGCTGCGGTGACTTGCAGGTGGAGAGATTCGGGATAAACTCGGGGAAGTAGTTCTCGCAGTAGCGAACCCATCCGGGCGAGCAGGAGGTGATAAGCGGGAGTGTGCCGCCGTTCTGTACTCTGCCGAGGAACTCGGTTGCTTCTTCCATAATTGTGAGGTCTGCGGAGAAGTTGGTGTCGAATACCTTGTCGAAACCAAGGCGACGCATAGCGGCAATCATCTTGCCCTCGCCGTTTGTTCCGATTTCTGCACCGAATGCTTCGGCAATAGACGCACGAACTGCGGGAGCAGCCTGAACTACAACCATCTTGTCGGGGTCAGCGAGTGCTTCGAACAGCTCGTCGGTGTTGTCCTTCTCGTGGAGAGCACCTGTAGGACAAGCGGTGATGCACTGTCCGCAGGATACGCAAGCAGTGTCAGCCAAATCCATATCGAATGCCGATGCAATCTGGGTAGCGAAACCACGCTCGTTAGCACCGATTACGCCGATTCCCTGATTTGCAGAGCAGGCAGCCACGCAGCGTCTGCACAGAATGCACTTGGAGTTATCGCGTACCATGTGAGCCGCACTGGAGTCAATCTCAACAGCGGGGTTTTCACCAGCGAACTTGTTCTCGTCAACACCGTACTCGTAGCACAGCTGCTGGAGTTCGCAGGAGCCGCTTCTTACGCAGGAGAGGCACTCCTTCTTGTGGTTGGAGAGGATAAGTTCGAGAGTAGTCTTGCGGCTCTCGAGAATCTTCGGAGAATTTGTCTTAATCTCCATGCCCTCATTTACAGGGTATACGCACGCAGCAACAGGTGTACGTGCTCCCTTTACTTCAACAACGCAGATACGGCAGGCACCGATAGCGTTGATATTCTTTAAATAGCACAGTGTAGGAATTTTAATTCCCGCAAATTTTGCAGCTTCCAGAATAGTAGATCCCTCGGGAACGGAATAATCTACACCGTTAATTTTAATATTAACCATTTTCTTGCTCCTTTCCTATCAGGCCTTGGAAATTGCACCGAACTTACAGTTGGACATACATACGCCGCACTTGATGCACTTGTTCTGGTCGATAACGAACGGCGACTTGATTTCACCGGAAATCGCACCGACAGGACACTTCTTAGCACACAACGAGCAGCCCTTGCACTTAGCGGGATCAATCTTAATCTGCAGCAGATTCTTGCAGACGCCCGCGGGACATCTCTTGTCCTTAACGTGAGCTATATACTCGTCCTTGAAGTAACGCAGAGTAGAAAGTACGGGGTTGGGAGCGGTCTGGCCAAGTCCGCACAGAGCGTTGTCCTTTATGTAGTAGCAGAGCTTTTCAAGCTTGTCGAGGTCTTCCATAGTAGCCTTGCCATCGGTAATCTTGGTGAGAATTTCGTACATTCTCTTAGTACCGATACGGCAGGGTGTACACTTACCGCAGCTCTCGTCAACGGTGAACTCGAGGAAGAACTTCGCGATATCAACCATACAGTTGTCTTCGTCCATTACGATAAGTCCGCCCGAACCCATCATAGAGCCGATTGCGATAAGGTTATCGTAATCAATCGGGATATCGAGGTGCTGGGGAGGAATGCATCCGCCGGAAGGACCGCCTGTCTGGGCAGCCTTGAACTTCTTGCCGTTGGGAATACCGCCGCCGATTTCTTCGATAACTGTGCGGAGTGTGGTTCCCATAGGAACTTCAACAAGTCCTGTGTTGTGAATCTTACCGCCGAGTGCGAATACCTTTGTACCCTTGGACTTCTCGGTACCCATAGAAGCGAACCATTCAGCACCATTCAGGATAATCTGGCATACGTTTGCGTATGTTTCAACGTTGTTGAGAACGGTGGGCTTTCCAAACAGTCCCTTGACAGCGGGGAAGGGAGGACGAGGACGAGGCTCGCCGCGGTTACCCTCGATAGAGGTCATAAGTGCGGTTTCCTCACCGCAGACAAACGCACCTGCACCAAGTCTGAGTCCCAGTCTGAAGCTGAAGCCTGTGCCGAAGATGTTATCGCCGAGCATACCTGCTTCTTCTGCCTGTGCGATAGCGATTTTCAGACGCTCAACAGCGATGGGGTACTCTGCACGAACGTAGATGTAACCCTGATTTGCACCAATCGCATAGCCTGCGATTGCCATTGCTTCAATTACGGTGTGGGGGTCGCCCTCAAGTACGGAACGATCCATAAACGCACCGGGGTCGCCCTCGTCGGCGTTGCAGCAAACGTATTTCTGGTCTGCGTCCTTGACGAGATCCTTAGCAAGCTGCCACTTTCTGCCGGTGGGGAAGCCCGCACCGCCGCGTCCGCGAAGTCCGGAAGCGAGAATGGTGTTGATAACATCGTCCTGCGACATAGAGGTAAGCACCTTGTACAGAGCCTGATATCCGTCGCGTGCGATATATTCCTCGATGTGTTCGGGGGAGATAACGCCGCAGTTTCTCAGTGCTACACGGTGCTGCTTTGCGTAGAAAGCGGTATCGTTGAGGGACTTGATGGTGTCGCCGTCAACAGTTTCTGCGTAGAGGTACTTCTTGACGGGAACGCCGTTCTTGAGGTGGCTCTCTACGATTTCGGGAATATGGTCTACTTCCATCTTGGAATAGAATGTTCCCTCGGGATATACAATCATAATCGGGCCTAATGCACAAAGTCCGAAACAGCCGGTCTTGATGATATTTACCTTGCCCTGAAGCCCGTTTGCAGCGATTTCTTCTTCGAGCTTTTTGATGATATTCATAGATCCGCTGGAGGTACAGCCGGTACCGCCGCAGACCAGAACGTCCTTAACGCCGTTGTCCTTGCCTTCGATACGAGTAGCAACAACTTCTGCTGACGCGGACTTGACTGCGTTAAGATCGTCAATCGTTTTTATAACATTCATTTATGAAACCTACCTTCCTTTGAGTGTTATTCAGTAATCAGTTGTACTTCGCAAGAATCTTGTCGATGTCGTCCACGGTGAGTCTGCCGTAAACGTCCTCGTTGACGGTAAGTACGGGAGCCAGACCGCATGCACCTATGCAGCGGCAAGCGTCAAGCGAGAATTTTCCATCGGGAGTAATCTCTCCGCTTCCGATTCCCAGCTTCTCCTGGAGCTTATTGAAAATATCTCCCGAGCCCTTGACATAGCAGGCTGTACCAAGACATACGGAAATCTTATACTGTCCCTTGGGATTGATTGAGAACTGTGCGTAGAATGTTACTACTCCATAGACCTTTTCGAGAGGGATATCCATTTCGTCAGCAATAATCTGCTGAACCTCGATGGGAAGATATCCGTAAATTTCCTGAGCCTGCTGGAGAATAGGCATGAGAGCACCGGGGTCATTCTTATGCTGCTCAATCACCGCTCTAAGACGCTCTTCCTGCTCGGCAGTCCCTGAAAAAGCAACTGCACTCTTTTTAAAAGCCATGTTTTAGCCTCCTTATGAAGAATACTTTCGCCGCATTGCTATGCGGAATTTTTAAGGTTTCGATTTTGCCGCTTTCGAAGCAATATGCTTTAACGCATAACCTTATGCTAATTATAACATATTTCGTTCCAAAAAGCCACTAGAATTTTAAATTTTACAATCCCCAAATAGTAGAAAAATTAACGATGTTTTTGTTGGTTTTTCACAAACGCCGTTTTGCGAAAAGGCAAACTCCCGACAGAATTAACAGTCGGGAGCTGTAACTGTTTTTAGTGGATAGCGTCTGTAAGGCTTTTGACGTAGGTGTAGATTTCATCGGCTGCCTTGTCGCCGTACTTTTCAATCAGTCGTACAATTGCAGAGCCTACGATTACGCCGTCCGAAATTTCGGACATCTTCTTTGCCTGCTCGGGGGTAGAAATTCCGAAGCCGATTGCTGCGGGGACCTTTGCGTATTTTTTTACCGTTTCCATAATAGAGGCGAGGTCTGTTTTTATCTCGCTGCGAACGCCGGTAACGCCGAGCGAACTTACGATGTAGAGGAATCCCTCCGCACTCTCGGCGATTTCTTTAATACGCTGTTCGGAAGTAGGGGCAATCATCGAAATAACGGCTATGTCGTACTTTTTGGCGATTTCGGCTGCTTCGTTCTTCTCCTCAAACGGCATATCGGGGACAATCAGTCCGTCAATTCCAATCTCCTTGCACTTCGCAAAGAACTTGTCGTAGCCGTACTTGAACACGGGATTTAAGTAGGTCATAAATACCAGCGGAATATCCGTCTGCGAGCGGACTTTCCGGGCAAGCTCGAATGCTCTGTCGGTAGTCATTCCCGCATTAAGAGCACGAAGGTCGGCTTCCTGGATAACGGGGCCTTCGGCGATGGGGTCGGAGAAAGGAATTCCAATCTCTACAAGTTCGGCTCCCGCCTTTATCAGAGCCATTATATTGTCGTAAGAAGCGTCAAATGTCGGGTCGCCTGCGGTCAGAAAGCCGATGAATGCTTTCTTATTACTAAAAGCGGTTTCTATTCTGTTCATTGTATCTCCTCCTTATTCGTGCAGGTCTATGCCACGGTAACGTGCGATTGCTGCAACGTCCTTGTCGCCTCGTCCCGAAAGACAGCAGATGATGATATCGTCCTTTGACATCGTGGGTGCAATCTTCATCATGTGGGCCACTGCATGGGCACTCTCAATTGCACAGATAATGCCCTCGGTACGTGCGATGTACTCGAATGCATTTACCGCTTCATCATCGGTTACGGGGACGTACTCCGCTCTGCCGATGGAGTGGAGATATGCGTGCTCGGGGCCTATTCCGGGATAGTCAAGTCCGGCGGAGATGGAGTATACGGGGGCAATCTGACCGTATTCGTTCTGGCAGAAAAGGCTCTTCATGCCGTGGAATACGCCGAGTGAGCCGGTGGCGATTGTAGCTGCGGTTTCGCCCGTATTTACGCCGCGTCCCGCTGCTTCACAACCGATAAGGCGAACGTCCTTGTCGTTGATGAAGTTGTAGAACATA
>JBJESA010000247.1:0-7981 GCA_051882535.1 Oscillospiraceae bacterium | reverse complement strand
CTCAACGAGGTGAAAAAGAGCGACGGTCAGATTATCCTCTTTATCGATGAGCTTCACCTCATCGTAGGTGCGGGCAAAAACGGCGGTGCTATGGACGCAGGCAACCTCTTAAAGCCGATGCTTGCACGCGGCGAGCTTCACTGCATAGGTGCGACTACGCTTGACGAATACTCGAAGTATATCGAGAAGGACCCCGCTCTGGAACGCCGTTTCCAGAAAGTACAGGTAGACCAGCCTACCGTGGAGGATACGATTTCCATTCTCCGCGGACTGAAAGAGCGTTACGAAGTATTCCACGGCGTAAAGATTCAGGACAACGCGATTATCGCGGCGGCAACCCTTTCCGACCGCTATATCACCGACCGCTTCCTGCCCGATAAGGCGATTGACCTCGTGGACGAAGCGTGTGCGATGATTCGCACCGAGATGGACAGTATGCCGTCTGAGCTGGACGAGATTTCCCGTGCCATTATGCAGCTTGAGATTGAAGAAGCCGCCCTCAAAAAGGAAACAGACACCCTCTCGCAAGAGCATCTTGAGGATATCCGTAAAGAACTCGCCGAAAAACGCGACACATTCTCCACCATGAAAGCAAAGTGGGCGAACGAGAAGAACGCCATCTCCAAAGTTCAGGAACTCCGCAAGGAAATTGAGCAGACCAACGCCGATATTGAAAAGGCAAAGCGTGAATACAATATGAACAAGGCAGCCGAGCTGATGTACGGCAAACTCCCGAAGCTGCAAGCGGATTTGAAAGCAGAGGAAGAACTCGCCGAACAGGCAAAGGCAAGCTCTCTGCTCCGCGATAAGGTGACGGAGGACGAAATCGCGAAGATTGTCGAGCGTTGGACGGGTATTCCCGTGGATAAGCTGGTCGAGGGCGAACGCGAAAAGATTCTCCACCTCGCCGACACACTCCACAAGCGTGTTGTAGGTCAGGACGAAGCGGTGCAGCGTGTAACCGAATCGATTATGCGTTCCCGTGCGGGCATCAACGACCCGAGAAAGCCGCTTGGCTCGTTCCTGTTCCTCGGTCCAACGGGCGTAGGTAAGACGGAGCTTGCAAAGGCACTCGCCGAAGCGTTGTTTGATGACGAACACAATATCGTCCGCCTTGATATGAGTGAATATATGGAGAAGCACACCGTATCCCGTCTTATTGGTGCACCTCCGGGATATGTGGGCTACGAGGAGGGCGGTATGCTGACAGACGCAGTTCGCCGCAAGCCGTACTCCGTAGTGCTTTTCGATGAAGTCGAGAAAGCACACCCCGACGTATTCAACGTACTCCTGCAAGTACTTGACGACGGCAGACTTACTGACAGCCAAGGCAGAGAGGTAGACTTCAAAAACACCATCATTATCCTCACCTCCAACCTCGGCTCGCAGTATATTCTTGACGGCATTGACGACAACGGCGAAATCACCGAAGAAGCCCGCTCAAACGTTGACAAACTGCTGAAAAGCTCTTTCCGTCCCGAATTCCTCAACCGTCTGGACGAAATCGTATTCTACAAGCCGCTCACCAAGGAGAACATCTTCGGCATTATCAATCTGCAGTCCGCAGATTTGGCAAAGCGGCTTAAGGAGAAGCAGCTCACGCTTGACATCACAGACGAAGCAAAGCAGCTTATCGTGGACGAAAGCTACGACCCCGCCTTCGGTGCAAGACCTATCAAGCGGTATATTCAGAGGAATCTGGAGATACTCATTGCAAGGGCTATCCTTGAGGATAAGCTGAAGCAAGGCGATACAATCAGAGTGGTGGTAAAGGACGGAGAATTGGCTGTGGAGTAACAGCAATTATCTTCTATACGAGATTTTTCCCCCCTATCCCCCCTGCCCCCCTTCCCCCGTTGGGGGAAGGGGGGGTTAGTTTTCGTATGCAGAGGGGTGCTAACGCACCCCTCTGCACTCCCCGTTCTGGGGGCAAGCCCCCAAACCCCCACATAAAAAGCCGAGGACATTTGCCCTCGGCTTTTTCTTTATACGCAGTACCCTTTTTTCCGTACCACTTCTTCAATTTCCGAAACGTACTTCTCGCACAGTTCCTCGGTTGAGGCTTCTGCCATTATGCGGAGAAGCGGTTCTGTACCCGATGGACGGACAAGCACTCGTCCGTTGTCGCCTAATGCTTCTTCTGCCGCCTTTACCGCCGCCTGCACGTCACTGTCATTCAGCACTATCTTCTTATCGGTAACACGCACGTTCTTCAATAACTGCGGATATACCGTCATATCGCGGCACAGCTCGGACAGCGTCGCTTTCTTGGCACACATCACCTGCATCAGCTTGATAGCCGTGATAATGCCGTCACCCGTGTTCGCGTACTTGCTGAATATGATATGTCCGCTGTTCTCACCGCCGAGAATATAGCCGTGCTCGTTCATACACTCGTAAACGTACTTGTCGCCTACCGCGGTCTTTTCGTAGTTTATGCCCAGTCGGTCGAACGCCTTGTACAAGCCGAGATTGGACATTACGGTGGTGACCACCGTGTTGTTTTCAAGCTTGCCGCGTTCTTTGAAGTAACTTCCGTAAATGTAGAGTATCTTGTCGCCGTCTACGATATTGCCATGCTCGTCTACTGCAAGGCATCTGTCTGCGTCACCGTCAAAAGCGAAGCCGCAGTCAAGCTGTTCCTCCTTGACGAGGGCGACCAGATTTTCCATGTGGGTTGAGCCGCAGTTGGTGTTGATGTTGAAGCCGTCCGGCTTGTTGCTGATGACATAGGTTTTCGCACCGAGTGCGTCAAACACCGACTTTGCGAGAGTGAACGCCGAGCCGTTGGCACAGTCAAGACCTATCCTCTTGCCCTTGAACGAGTGTACTGCAAGTGAGATAAGATAGCCGATATAGCGGTTTCGTCCCGCGGAGTAGTCCGAGGCTCTGCCTATCTTGTCGCCGTGGGCGAGGGGGAGTTCGGGGATTTCGCCGTCTATGTACTTCTCGATTTCCTCGAGAACGCTGTCCTCCATCTTCTCTCCGTTGGAGTTGAACAGCTTGATTCCGTTATCGCCATACGGGTTGTGGGACGCGGAAATCATAATTCCGCAGTCGAAATCGTCCGTGCGAACCACATACGACACCGATGGAGTGGTGGTGACGTGGAGCAAATACACGTCCGCTCCCGAAGCGGTAAGTCCCGCAGTCAACGCATACTCGAACATATACGAACTGCGGCGGGTGTCCTTTCCGATTACAACGCGGCACGGGTGCTGTTTGCTGTAATATCGTCCGATAAACCGTCCGATTTTAAAAGCGTGTTCCACCGTGAGATTGACATTGGCTTCTCCGCGAAAGCCGTCAGTTCCGAAATATTTAGGCATAAGAAACAGTCCTCTTTCAGTTATTCTGTTAATTTTATGAATATAAAATGAAGTATATTCCGATTGTTATTTCAGCAATCCGTTCCACTTGTAGTACTCAGGGTACATTGCAAGCAGAAAGTCGTAAAACCGCTTGGAGTGGTCGTGGTGCCAGTAGTGTGCATACTCGTGCCACAGTACGGACAGCACCGTTTTCCTCGGGTATGGGGCAAGTCGGATATTCATCGAAATATGTCCCCTAGTGTAGGAATTGCTCCCCCAGCGGGAACTCATATCCTTTACGGTAATGCGTGTAGGCGGCGGGGAGAAGCCCTTTTCCTCAAGCGTGCGGCGAACTTGCTCGTTCAAGTCGCCAAGCAAGGCACAGAAATTCACCCGCACCGCTCTTTCGATTAGCGAGGTGATATGCTCTTCATCGGGGTGACGGGTAAACACGCGACACTCGTCCTCCTCGAACACCGCACATTCGCGGCTGTTCTCGATAACGCGGACGGGGTACTCCCTGCCCTGCCACTTGACGGAATCCGAGCGTACATCGCGGCTCTCCTCACGGGAGCGAATCCGCTCGAACGCACCGAAGAAATACTCCGCCCGCTCAGCGATAAACCGCTCAATCTCCGCAATCGTCACACGGCTGTTCGCCGAAACTTGTATAATGCCACCGGCTTTTGGACGGAAATTGACGTTCTTCACCCGCTTTCGCGTAAGCTCGTAACAAAGCTCCCGCCCATCGGGGAGCGTCACCGTGCGGATTTTATTCCCCGAATCAGTGCCAGCCGCACTCGTCATAGTCCTTCCACTTCTCGTTGTAGCGAACGTTGTCCGCGAGTTTCAGGCAGATGTACGCCACAGCCGCCGCCACCACGATAACCGCACCGATAATGGGGAGTACAAGTTTCCCTGTAGGTCCCACTTTTCTGTCAATGCGTTCCTGTAATTTCTTTTCAAGGTTTCCCATATTAGTTGTCCTCCTGTGTTAAATTTGATAATATAGAATAAATTTCGCGTTTGGAAATTCCTGTTGCCTTTGCGGCTTGTCGGCACGCTTCGGAGAGCTTTTCTCCGCCCTCGACAAGACTTCGTGCCAGTGCCGCCGCCTGTTCGGTGGTGTACGCCTCCTGTTTTTCGGGAGAACCCTCAATTACGATAACATACTCCCCTCTCGGTTCTGTGTTGTCGTAGTAGTGCGACATTTCGCCGAGTGTGCCGCGTATCACTTCCTCGTGGAGCTTCGTGAGTTCGCGGCAGAGAGCAATTTCACGCTCCGTGCCGAGCACTTCTGCCATATCGGAAAGCGTTTGGCGGATTTTGTGGGGTGCTTCGTAGTACACAAGCGTGTGAGGGAGGTTTTTCACCGACTCCAGCCGCTCGGTGCGTTCCTTTTTCGGTACGGGGAGAAAGCCCTCGAACGTCCAGCGTTCGGTGCTGATTCCGCTCACCGCCACCGCCGCCACCGCCGCGTTGCACCCCGGAACAACCTCAACGGCAAGCCCCAGTTCCCGACACTTCCGCACCAGAATATACCCCGGGTCGGAGATACAAGGCATTCCCGCGTCGCTCACCATCGCAACGGTGTTCCCCTCGGAAATAAGGGATATTATCTGCTCGCTTTTCTCCTGCTCCTTGGGCTTGTAGCACGAGATAAGAGGCTTTTTTATGCCGAAATGGGTAAGCAGTTTCAAGGTGACGCGGGTGTCCTCGGCGGCGATGTAGTCCGCATTCCCGAGGGTTTCGATTCCTCTCGGGGAGAAGTCGGAGAGATTGCCGATAGGCGTCCCCACGATATACAGTTTGCCGTCACTCATAAATTCTCGAATACTCCTCCGTGTAGGACTTGTCGTCATTACGCAGTATCATGGGCTTTTCTACTATCATACCCGAAGCCGCACCTTTCTTTCCCGAAATCAGGAACAGCCACGGCTTTTCGTTAATACTGTTGTGGACGAACGTCAGCGACTTCGGCTCTATCTTGTTCTTACGCATAGCACTCATCACATCGGAAAGACGCTCGGGACGGTGGCACATCTTGAGAAGTCCGCCGTATTTAAGCAGTTTGCCCGCAGTCCTGCAAACATCGTCCACGTTGCACATCAGCTCGTGGCGGGCGATAGCCTGTGCCTGCGACTGCTTCTCGTAGCCCGAACCGCTCACCATATAGGGCGGGTTTACCGTTACGATATCCACCGTTTCGTAGGTGATAAGGCTCTGTGGAATGTTTTTCAAATCGCAGAGAAGCGGCTGAACGGTGTTTTCGAGGTGGTTTTCCTCAACCGTCTTTCGGAGAAGCGAAATCGCCTCCTCCTGAATATCCACCGCATAGATGAGGTGGGGCTTGGAGTTCTTGCAGAATATCAGCGGAATAATGCCGCACCCCGTGCAGAGGTCGCAGACAACGCTGTCGTGGCGAACTCCCGCATAGTACGCGAGCAGAAATGCGTCCGTGCCGAATCTGTGGTCTTCGGAAACGTACATTCTGATATCGCCAAGCATAAAGGCTTCTGTTTTCATATCTTCCTCACTTTGCAGGCTGTCGATAAAACCACATCTGCGTCGTCAACCACCCAACGGCAGCCAAATAAGGCTAGCCGTTGGGCGGTTTCCTAGCATCTGTGGCTTTCTCGACAGCCTTTTCATACGCTTTTTCAGATGCTATTTTTTATCCGATAAGTATTTGTCCATCGGGGACTACTATATTTTTGCGTTTGGTCTTGCTGAGTACCAGTGACATTATCAGCGAAACGGGGCCTACTCTGCCCGCAAACATCGTCAGAACGGTAAGCCACTTGCCTATCACACCCGTGCCAGCCGCCGCACCCGCCGAAAGTCCCGTGGTGGAAAATGCGGATACCGCGTCAAACAAGCATTGCACCGCTCCCGCGTTTCTCGTTCCGTCCGTCATCGGCATTGAGAAATACATCGCGATAAAACAGCCCGTAACCGCCGCCATCGACAGCACGGTTATAACCAGAGTTCTGTAGATAGTCAGCTTGTCGAGCTTGTGACCGAACAGTTCGACATCGTTCTTGTTACGCAGATAGGAAGCCACAGTCGCTGCCATAACAAGCAGCGTAGTCACCTTGATACCGCCGCCTGTCGAGCCGGGAGCCGCTCCCACGAACATCAGCAGTATCGTTCCCAGCTGCGAGAACTCGCTCATCTCGCCGAATCCTACGCTGTCAAATCCCGCCGTTCGTGCAGTAACCGAGCTGAAGAACGAATTCAACAGCTTCTGCCAGAACGGCATATCGCCCAGAGTTGCGGGGTTGGAGTATTCCGAAATCAAGAAGAAAGCCGTTCCCAGCACAATCAGCGTCCCCGTCATAATCAGCACCGACTTGGTGTGAAGACTTAGCTTGCGGCGGGTACGGATATGCAGAAAATTCTCCCAAACAATAAAGCCCAGTCCTCCGAGGATTATCAGCAAAGCAAGGGTGATAAGCACCACGGGGTTATCGTTCTGCGAAATCAGACTGTTGCAGCCGCCCTCCATGCCCGTGAGGTCAAAGCCTGCGTTGCAAAACGCAGTGATGCTCATAAATATGCCCATCCACAGACCGTATATGCCATATTTCGGTATAAACACGCACGAAAGAATAATCGCCCCCGCAAGCTCGAATATCGCCGAATACTTGATAATGCTGACGAAGATATTGCGTCCGTCCTCAAAGCTGTTCTCCGAGAGGTCGCCCGCCGCATTTTTCAGAGCGTGATAGCCCAGCTTCTTGCCCGCCGCCACGTTGAAGAAGGTGATGATGGTTACAAAGCCCAGTCCTCCCACCTGTATCAGCAGAGCAATTACAATCTGCCCGAACAGCGACCAGTGAAGATATGTATCGTAGATTACAAGCCCCGTTACGCAAGCCGCCGAGGTTGCGGTGAACAGACAGTCGAATATCGGAGTGAATTCCCGCGTTTTTGATGAAATCGGCAGACACAGCAGGACAGTCCCCACCATGATTATCGCGAAAAATCCCACCACGAGTATCTGTGCGGGAGAAAACCGCTTTACCGCTTTCTGGATAAATGCCATTATTATGCCTCCGTTTATCGGTGTTATGTTGTTTGCTTCGATGAGGACTGCGACTGTGCGTAACGTATAAAGTCGCGTGCCGTTGCACCGAATGCGTAGACCGTGTACTTATCGGTCTTTGCCATGGTATCGTAAGAGCCTGCCGCCTTGGGTATCTGAGTGCCGTTTTTAGCCACGAGCAGACAGGAATCGGGAATCTTCTCGTCCTTGCCGAGCAGCGACACGGGAGTATCGGGTGCAAGGAACTGGATAGTGCCCGCAAGCTCAATCTCCGCGTCATACACCACAATAGGCGGGGACTGCGGGTTGTTGTAAAGAAGCGGGAACACCTCGCAGTACGGTTCGGTGTATTCCACATTCTGTTTTCCGAGAGCGGGGATAAATATTCCTCCAAAAATCACCGTTGCCAGCATCACCATGGAGAATACCGAAGTCGAAACCAACACGGAGCGGTGCTTTCTCGAGCAGGAAACAAACACTATTATAACCGCATAGAACGAGAACACTAAGGACGACATAATAAGATAGGTCATCGGCGACGCTGACACCGCGGTGTGCCCGTTCAGCGGGATAACAGCGGCGAGCAGCTCCACCTGTGCCTCCTCCGATGAACTGGAGGCCG
>JBJESA010000246.1:0-29330 GCA_051882535.1 Oscillospiraceae bacterium | reverse complement strand
TTATTTCGGCGATTCTCTTCGGACTTACTCATGCGAACTTCGAGCAGTTCTTCTATGCCGCCGCACTCGGCGTTTTCCTCGGCTATATCGCGATTGCCACCGAAAGCATTGTGACTACTACGATAATGCACGCTGTGTTCAACAGTCTTTCGGGCGTAATGCTGCTGATGAGCGTAGAACCCTCTGTTCAGGAATACATTCTCGCCGCTGCCAATGGCGAAGAGATAACCGTCACCCCATGGGTAGTGTTATACATTGTCTGGATGGCACTTGTGATGCTGCTTCTCGTGGTGGGCGTCATTATGATGATTTACAAGTTCACCAAAATTAAAAAATACAAAGTACCAAAGGTACAGACGGAAATTTCCGCCAAGAAACGCTGGGGAATTTTCTTCACCCGTGCGGCAGTAATTGTCGGTATCGTACTGGCGGCAGTTTGCTTCTGCGAACCCGCTATATTGAGCCTGTTCACGGAATAACCACACCAAACATCACACTCACAGAAAGGAACATATTCACATTATGGAAAACAATTTTAATAATAACAGCCGCTCCGTCAATCTCACCAAGCCTTCGCAGCCCGTGCGTCAGCCGTGGACAGACCCCGTGACGGGCGAAATCTACCCCAACGGCAACCCGAATGAGGTTTCGCAGCCTGTTTTCTCCCAGCCGAATTCAGGTACTATCCCCACCATGCAGCAAACGCAGACCATGTACCCGAACAATCAGCCGCAAGTACAGATTCAGCCCACTCAGCAGCCGACAGCCCCCATAAACGACGGCTTGAAATTCTGCAAATTCTGCGGTACGAAAATCCCCATGGACGCAGTAGTCTGCACCGCCTGCGGACGACAGGTGGAGATGCTCCGCAGCGAGCAAGCCCCCATAGTCATCAATAACACCACAACCCAGAACGCCAACCCGATTATCAACCAAACCACCGCTGTGGGAATGGGAAAACCCAAGAACAAGTGGGTAGCGTTTATACTGTGTTTCCTCTTCGGAGAATTCGGAGTTCACCGCTTCTACGAGGGAAAAATAGGAACAGGACTTCTGTGGCTGTTTACTGTTGGATTATTCGGCATCGGCTGGTTGGTGGACTTGATTTGTATTCTCTGTAAGCCGACAACATATTACGTGAAGTAAGCGAGAGAATTCGTAAGCAAAGGGGTGCGTTTGCACCCCTCTAAACTTCCCATTCGTTGGGTATAGCTCACAATGGGGGTATGGGGGCTTGCCCCCAGAACGGGGGAGTGGGGGTGCGTTAGCACCCCCACGAGATAAGAAAAATAGCCCCCTCCCCCTTCGGGGGAGGGGGTTGGGGGTGGGGGACATATAGTAGAAAAAAACAAAAACTCACAACATCCCCACACTCATAATAGAAAAAGGGAGCTTGGGGGCATAGCCCCCAACCACGTACAAAAGAGGTGATAATCATCGCTATTCTGATAGGCGGCACGCACAGCGGCTGCGGAAAAACCACCGTTACCTGTGCCTTACTTCAAGCCTTGGTTAATCGCGGGCTGAAAACCGCGTCCTTCAAGTGCGGGCCGGACTACATCGACCCGATGTTTCATTCGCGGGTGATAGGGACAGATTCCTACAACCTTGACGGCTATTTTTGCGACGAGAATACCCTGCGTTACCTCTTTGCCGCCCACAGCGAAAACAAGGACATCTCGGTTATCGAGGGGGTAATGGGGTACTACGATGGAGAAAGCGGCTCCCCGCACTCACTGGCTCGGGCTTTGAACGTCCCCTCGGTTATCGTGGTGGACTGCAAAGGTGCGGGCGAGTCGATAGGTGCGGTGATTAAGGGCTTTCTCACCTACAAAACACCCAATACCATACGCGGATTTATCTTCAATCGGCTTTCGGAGAAGATGGTACCCCGAATCCGTGCGATTTGCGGCGAACTCGGCACAGAGTTCCTCGGCTGCCTGCCGCCTGTGCGGGACTGCGTTATCGAGAGCCGACATCTGGGGCTGGTCACCGCCTCGGAAATCCCCGACCTGCGGAAGAAACTCGCCTCGCTCGCCGATTACGCGGAGCGGTACATCGACATCAACCGACTTATTTCGCTCGGTAAACTTGACTCAGCCGCTCCCCTATCGGGGACTGCACCCGCTCTCCCTCGGCTGTCGTTTCACAAACCGCCCGTTATCGCGGTGGCACAAGACGCGGCGTTCTGCTTTATCTATCGTGACAACCTCGAGCTTTTAAATCGACTGGGTTGCGAAATACGCTGTTTCTCGCCGATTTCCGACAACGCTCTCCCCGAGGATACGTGCGGGCTTATCCTCTGCGGCGGCTACCCCGAATTACACGCCCGCAAGCTTTCCAAAAACACAAGTATGCGGGACAGCATACGCACGGCAATAGCCGCGGGAATGCCGACCATCGCAGAGTGCGGGGGATTCCTCTACCTGCACCGCACACTGGAAACCAATGACGGCGAAAAATACCCCATGGTGGGTACAATTCCCGCGGACGCTTTCAGGACGGACAAGCTTCAGCGGTTCGGGTATATCGAGCTTACCGCAAACCGCGATAATCTGCTGTGCGGGAAGGGCGAAACATTCCGCTCCCACGAGTTCCACTATTGGGACAGTACCGACTGCGGTGACTGCTTCACCGCAGTCAAGCCGAACGGAACAAAGTGGAAATGCGGGATTGCATCGAACACGCTCTACGCGGGCTTCCCCCACCTCTACTTCTATGCAAATCCAAAAATCGCGGTGAACTTCGTGCAAAAGTGTGTAGAATTCAAACATTATGGTGAAAACAATGAATAGACTAAGGAATATAACCCCACCAAGCCAAGCGGCAGCAGCCGCCTCGGCGGAGAGGTGGAACAGTATAGCAAAGCCGCTCGGCAGTCTGGGACTGTTGGAAAAACAGGTGTCGCAGATTGCGGGGATAATCGGCTCGCCGGACGTGCGGCTTGACCGCCGTGCGGTTGTGGTAATGTGTGCGGATAACGGCGTTGTGGAAGAGGGCGTAACCCAGTCCGACAGTTCCGTTACGGCGATAGTGGCGAAAGCGATTGCGAACGGCACTTCAAACATCAACGCAATGTCAAACCAATTCAATGCACAAGTGATTGCTGTTGACGTGGGAATGAACACGGAAGTGGAGGGCGTTCTCCCCCGAAAAACCGCCCGCGGCACAGGCAATATCGCCAAAGGTGCGGCTATGACCATAGAGCAGGCAGAATTCGCCCTCCGTGCGGGTATGGATATTGTAAAAGACCTCGCCGCAAAAGGCGTGCAGATTATCGTCACGGGAGAAATGGGTATAGGCAACACCACCACCTCGGCGGCGATTTCAAGCGTTCTGCTCAACCGTCCCGTTGAGGAAATGACAGGACGAGGTGCGGGGCTTGACAGTGCGGGACTATCCCGCAAAATCTCCGCGATAAAACGTGCAGTCGAAATCAACAAGCCAGACCCCGCTAAGCCGCTCGAACTGCTGTCGAAACTCGGTGGTTTCGACATCGCGGGAATGACGGGACTGTTCCTCGGCGGGGCTGTGTATCACGTACCCATCGTGATAGATGGAGTGATTTCCGCAGCGGCGGCGGCACTGGCGGTGGCTATTGCACCCGATTGTGCGGGATATATGCTCCCCTCGCACGTATCCAAAGAGCCTGCGGGACAGGCACTTCTCGAGCGTCTTGGGCTTCACGCACCGATACAGGCGGAACTGCGGCTTGGCGAGGGTACGGGCGGAGTGCTGCTTTTGCCTATGCTGGACGGAGCACTCGCCGTATACAACGGCTCACACAAATTTGACGAATTACCAATGGAAAGGTACACCGAACTGATATGATGATATTGATAACAGGCGGCTCAAAGTGCGGAAAATCCCGCATTGCCGAAGAAATACTCAGCCCAATCAAGCAGGACAAGTTCTACATAGCGACCATGGAGCCGCACGGCGAAGAAGCCGAACGAGCGATATCCACCCACCGCCGTATGCGTGCGGGCAAGAACTTCCTGACTATCGAGCAGCAGCGGAATATCGGCGAGTTGGCACTTCCGATAGGCTCGTCCGCTCTGCTGGAGTGCATACCCACCCTTACCGCGAACGAGATGTTCGGGGGCGAAAAAGAGTACCTCGTCGAAAGAATAGTCGCCGATGTGGTGGAAGTCGCAAAGCCTACCGCCCTGTTCGTTGCAATTACCAACGATGTCGGCTGTGACGGTATCAGGTACTCCCCCGAAACCGCAGAATACATAAAAGTCCTCGGCGAGATAAACCGCCGCCTTGCGGATATCGCCGACACAGTGATTGAATCGGTGTACGGTATTCCCGTCATACTAAAGGGGGAGCTGCCGTGAATGTATTAAAGTCGTTTTGCTCGGCGTTTTCGATGTACTCGGTTATCCCCATGCCAAAGGTGAAATGGTGCGAGGAAAACCGCCGCTATTCGCTGTGCTTCTTCCCGCTTATCGGTCTGATTATAGGCGGACTGCTGATGATGTGGAGAATAATCTACGAGGACGGCTGGTTTAAAGATTGGCTGTTCGCGGCGGTGGCTTGTATCTTCCCGCTGTGGATTTCGGGCGATATCCACATGGACGGATATTGCGATGTGCTTGACGCGGAAGGCTCTCATGCCGACCGCTCCCGCAGACTGGAGATAATGAGCGACCCGCATATCGGCTCGTTTGCGGCGGTAGGGCTTGGCGTGTATATCGTATTGCAGTTCGGATTGTTCACACAGGTGGATTCAAGACAGGCGGCAGCGGTAGTCGCCCTCGGCTACACCCTCTCCCGTGCATTAAGCGGGTTGGCGGCGGTCACGTTCAAATCCGCCAAGAGCGAAGGCACTCTCCAGAACTTCGTAAAACCCGCCCACCGAGCGGTTACCATCACCGTGCTTGCTGTCATAACCGCCGCCGTATCGGCGGGAATGGTGCTGATAGACCCGATTTTCGGTGCTGCCGCCCTTATTGCGGCGGGTGGAACGCTGTTGTTCTACCGAATTTTCGCGTATAAGCGATACGGCGGGATAACGGGCGATTTGGCGGGATTTTTCCTGCAGCTTTGCGAACTCGCTATACTCGCCGCGGTGGTTATCGCCACCATTATCGCCCGAAAATTCTTTATTTTCTATCCTTGGGTACTATAATGACCAATTTGACCGAATTATTGATGAACTTTTCGCTCGCTGCCCTTACAATTCCGCTTGCGGTGGGTTTTCTGCTGGATTGTATAGTGGGCGACCCGCATTGTCTGTCGAAAATACACCCCATCTGCATTATCGGGCGGCTGATTTCCGCTTTGGAGAAAGCGGCACGGCGGCTGTTTGCGGGACATCTGACGGCGGGGGGATTCTTCGTTGCGGCGATAACGCTGCTTGTTTCGGCGGGGCTTCCGCTGCTGATTCTGATACTCTGCTATCGGCTGAATTTCTGGGCGGGGATTATTGCAGAAGCCGCCCTCTGCTGCCCGCTGCTTGCGGCGAAGTCCCTGTGTACCGAGAGCATGAAAGTATTTAAAGCCTTGGAGAAAGACGATACCGAGCAGGCACGAAAAGCCGTTTCCATGATAGTAGGCAGAGATACCGCCCCCCTCGACCGTGACGGTATTACCCGTGCGGCTGTGGAAACCGTAGCCGAAAACACCTCGGACGGAGTTACCGCACCGATAATGTATATCGCACTTGGCGGCGTGCCTCTGGGATTTTTCTACAAGGCGGCGAACACGATGGATTCGATGCTCGGCTATACCAACGAGAAGTATCGGGAAATCGGACGAATTCCCGCGAAGCTCGACGATTTTCTGAACTACCTCCCCTCTCGTATTACCGCATTGCTGATGATATTGTCGTCCGGAATACTGGGATACGATATGAAGGGAGCATACGCCGTCTGGAAACGCGACCGCCGAAACCACGCAAGCCCCAATTCCGCACAAACGGAATCGGTGTGTGCAGGGGCTTTGGGCTTGCGTCTGGCGGGGGACGCCTACTATTTCGGCGAACTCCACTCAAAGCCGTATATCGGCGACCCCACCCGCGAAATCGAAAAAGAGGATATTATCCGTGCCAATCGGCTGATGTACCTCACTTCCATACTCACGCTTACGCTTTGTACTTTGGTAAAGTGGGGAGTATATTTGTTGGTACGATTTGTTATTCTATAATCGGGAGGAAAAGAATTTGGCTAAATCAATTATGATACAAGGCACCATGTCAAATGCGGGAAAAAGCCTGCTTACGGCAGCACTCTGCCGCATTTTCGCGGAGGACGGCTATTCGGCAGCCCCTTTCAAATCGCAGAATATGGCGTTAAACTCGTATGTGACCACCGAGAAACTGGAGATAGGACGTGCTCAGGCTATGCAGGCGGAAGCCGCAGGCATCGCCCCCACAGCCGCAATGAATCCCATCTTGCTAAAGCCCAGCAGCGACACAAGCTCTCAGGTAATAGTAAACGGCAAGCCGGTCGGCAATATGACCGCACAGGAGTATTATCGGAAGAAGAAGGAATTCGTCCCCGTAATAACCGAAGCGTATAAGTCGCTCGCAAGCACTCACGATATCATTGTCATTGAAGGTGCGGGCAGCCCTGTCGAGCTGAACCTCAATTCGTACGATATCGTCAATATGGGAATGGCAAAAATAGCCCACGCTCCCGTGCTGTTGGTGGGTGATATCGACCGAGGCGGCGTATTCGCACAGCTGTTGGGAACGCTGTCGCTTCTCGAGCCCAACGAACAGAATATGGTGAAAGCACTGGTAGTAAACAAGTTCCGCGGAGATAAGGAGTTCTTCAAGGACGGCGTGGATATTCTGAGAAAACGCAGCGGAAAGCCTGTTGCGGGCGTTCTCCCCTATATCAGGTGCGACATCGACGACGAGGACTCGCTCTCCGAAAAGCTCAATAAAAAGAACCGCCAAATAATAGACATCGCGGTAATACGGCTGCCGAGGATTTCAAATTTCACGGATTTTGAAGTATTCTCCCAATACGAGGGAGTGGGCGTGCGGTACGTCACCTCCTGCGAAGAACTGGGAAAACCCGATATGATAATTCTCCCCGGCACAAAATCCACCATCGCCGACCTGCGTTTTCTGCGGGAGTGCGGTCTGGAAGCCCGCATAAAGCAGCTCTCTTTGGAGGGTACTCCGATAATCGGTATCTGCGGAGGATATCAGATGCTCGGACAACGCGTGTCCGACCCCTATAATGCGGAGGGCGGCGGAAAGGAAATAGGAATGGGACTTCTTCCCACTTCCACCGTATTCTACAGCAAGAAAACCACCAGTCGTGTTAAAGGAAGAATCAACGACGAGATGTTCGGATTCTTCAGCTGCCTTGCGGATCTGGAGTTTGAGGGGTACGAAATACACTTAGGCTCGACTAAAATTTACGGCAGATACCTCTCCATTATGGAGCTTGGCGATAAAGAGGGTTCATTCACCGAAAACGTGATGGGAACCTACGTCCACGGCATTTTCGACAATGACGAAATCTGCGAACGGCTGGTAAAGGCACTCTACCAAAGAAAAGGCTTGGAGTACACAGCCGGCAGCACTATCCCCCGTGCCGAATACAAGGAAAAGCAGTACAGTATCCTCGCCAATGCCGTTCGTGAAAATCTGGATATTGAGCTTATCTACAAAATTATCGAGGAGGGAGTATAATGCTTCACGTCTATTGCGGAGATGGAAAAGGAAAAACCACCGCCGCAATCGGTCTTGCTGTCAGGGCAGCAGGTGCGGGACAGCACGTCCATATTATTCAGCTGATGAAAGGCAGATTCACCTCGGAGCTTGCAGTTCTCAACGAAATTTCATTAATATCATACGCCCGCTGCGACAAGGATTACGGCTTTTACCGCTCAATGACAAACCTTGAAAAAGCAGAAATCACCGACCACCATAACCGTATGCTGTCGGAAGGTATAGCTATGGTGGAATCGGGAGCGGTGCAAATGCTGATACTCGATGAGTTCAATTCGGCATACGCATATAATCTACTCGACCGCGAGATGGTTGACGACTTCATCTTGCACGGAAACCACCAAGCCGAAATCGTGCTTACCGGACGGTGCCCCGATGAGAAATTTCTCGAAAAAGCCGACTATGTAAGCGAGATAAAATGTGTTCGCCACCCGTACGAGCGGGGCGTCACCGCCAGAAAGGGGATTGAATATTGAATATCGAATATGTCCTCCCGAACGAGATAGAAAAGCGTAGTTTCGGGATTATCGAAGCCGAACTCACCGAACAGGGAAAGCCGCTCAACCCCGCAACCAAGCCTATCGTACTCCGTGCTATCCATGCGACAGCGGATTTTGATTTTTACGATAATCTGAAATTCTCGGAGAATGTGGTAGACGTCGCCCTCGGGCTGCTCCGCAGCGGCTGCACTATCGTTACCGATACCAACATGGCGAAGTCGGGAATCAACAAAGCCGCCCTCGAGCGGCTGGGCTGCGAGTGCCGGTGCTTTATGGCAGACGATGATGTCGCCCAAACCGCCGCCCGATGCGGCACTACGCGTGCGGCAGCTTCGGTGGACAAGATGGCGGCACTCGGCAAGCCGGTTATTTTCGCGTGCGGCAATGCCCCCACCGCCCTTATCCGCCTGCGGGAGCTTATGGACGAGGGAAAATTCCGCCCCGCACTGGTAATCGCCGCACCCGTGGGCTTTGTAAACGTGATTCAGTCCAAAGAGTTGATTATGAACAGCGGAATACCCTACATTGCCGCAGCAGGACGAAAAGGCGGAAGCACCGTAGCTGCCGCAGTCTGCAACGCACTTATGTATATGTGCAATACTAAATAACACAGTTCGGCGGGTTTGCAAGAAAAATAGTTTTAACGGAAAACTATACCAAAAATTGTACAAAAACTGATACCTTAATTTGGAACACTAAACGAAGTTGGAAAAAGTCGGTTGTTTTTCCAACCCAAAAGTATTATAATTAAGGAGTAAGCTGGGGGTAGACTCCCTCTTGCTGTTTGCAGATGAAGCCGACAGCCCGTATTCCGATTCCCCCGAAAGAACAAAAAAGAAAGAAGGAACTAATATGTCATTTTATTCCAAGATGTCCATTAAGCGGAAAATAATCTTCACTTCGCTTATTATGGTGCTTGTACCGCTCCTGATTCTGGGTGGTGTAACAATCGGTCTTACATACATCAATACGATACGCACTACCGAAACCAATATGGAGGAAATTGCAGTCCTTACCGCTGACAGAATTCAGTGGGAAATGCAGTCGTTCAGCATAATCGCGGAAGACGCAGGCTGCACCGCCAACCTTGCGGACCCCAATTACGCTATAGAACACAAACTCGAATTCATCGAGGATAAGGTAAAGACTCACGGTTTCGACAGAGGCGATATAATCGACTCCAGCGGTAAGTGCGTCTTCGACGGGGACGATTACTCCAACGAAACCTTCTTCATCGAAGCTATGAAGGGCAACTGCACCGTAACCGAGCCGCGTGTCGACGCAGACGGAAAGCTCTCCGTTTACCTCGCCGCTCCCCTGTGGAAAGACGGAGATGCGGGTACTACTCCCATAGGCTGCGTATTCTTTGTACCCGATGAAAACTTCCTTAACAATATCATGGCTGATATTAAGATCAGCGAAAATTCCAAGGCATATATGCTCGACAAGGACGGCAACGCAATTGCCGACCCGACAGGCGAGCGTGTAAGAAGCGGTGAGAATATCGAAGCCTATGCAGCTGAGAAAAACAACAAATCGCTTAGTGATATGGCAGCAACCCATGCCAAGATGAGAGCAGGAGAAACCGGTGCTGCCGAATTCTCCTTCAACGGTACCAGACGTGTGATGGGATATGCCCCAGTTGAAGGTACAAACGGCTGGTCGATTGCAGTCTACGCTCCCATCACCGACTTCATTACAGAAACCATAGAAACCGCAGTAATAACCGGAATTCTGGTTATAATAGGTATCTTTTTGGCAATAATTCTGGCGACTGTTGTGGGCAACCTTATCGGCAACCCGATTAAACGCTGTGCAGACCGTCTGTCGCTGCTTGCAAAGGGCGATTTGAACAGCCCCGTTCCCGAGGCACGTATGCAGGACGAAACGGGCGTGCTGGCAGAATCCAGCAAGTCGCTTATCCACGATTTCAACGGTATTATCAGCGATATCACCCGCGTGCTGAACAGCATGGCGAACGATAATTTCAACGCACTTGACCCCGATGCGGAGAAACTCTACGTAGGAGATTTCCACCCCGTATATGAGTCGCTTGACGCAATCACCAAGAAGCTGTCGGATACTATGAATCAAATAAAGGTCGCAGCCGATCAGGTATCCGGCGGTTCCGAGCAGGTATCCGCAGGTGCACAGGCACTGGCACAGGGTGCTACCGAGCAGGCTTCTTCCATTGAGGAGCTGGCGGCTACTATCATGACCATCTCCGATACCGTCAACAAGAACTCAGAAGCAGCCGAGAACGCCTGCACAATGACCAACACAGCCGGTATGAAGATGGCAGAGGCAAACGAAACCATGAGTGGCCTTGTGACCGCGATGAATGAAATCAGCAACTCCTCCGCCGAAACCAAGAACATCATTAAGACCATCGAAGATATTGCATTCCAGACGAACATTCTCGCACTCAATGCAGCAATTGAGGCAGCGAGAGCGGGAGCAGCGGGCAAGGGCTTCGCAGTCGTAGCAGACGAGGTACGCAACCTCGCAGCCAAGTCCGCGGAAGCAGCCCAGAACACCACCGAGCTCATTGAGGGCACGGTAGATGCTATCAACAACGGCAGCGGCCTTGTAGACAAGGTAGCGGGAATGATGGACGAAGTTGCCAAGGCAGCGGGACAGGTTGCGGTGCTCAACGAGAAGATTTCCGCCGACTCCAAGAATGCGGCAAACTCAATCGCACAGGTAACCATAGGCGTGGAGCAGATCTCCAACGTAGTACAGACCAACTCCGCAACCGCCGAGGAATCCGCAGCCGCCTCCGAGGAGCTGTCGGGACAGGCTGAGATGCTGGATAATCTGGTAAGCCAGTTCACGCTAAGAAGTTGAGAATAAGAGGGGGGCGGGAAGCCCCCCTTTTTAGTCTTCCCAAAACGTAAGACGCACACCTCATGCCCACCCCGCACTACACGCACCGCACACCACGCACCGCACACCACGCACCGCACACCACACATCGCACATCACACACCGCACTACACGCACCACACACCGCACACCACGCACACCACGCACACCACGCACACCACGCACACCACGCACACCACGCACACCACGCACTCCACACCGCACAGCACACCACCGCCCCCACGCCTCACACCACCATACCACACACAGAACGCCCCGCTCTTTTCTCCTTCTTTCTATAAACCGCACACCCCTTGCAAATATTTTTTTCAAAAACCCCTTGATTTTTTCGCGAGTTTGTGATATAATGTTAGATGTTATCGAGATGTGGCTCAGTTTGGTAGAGCGCTGCGTTCGGGACGCAGAGGTCGTGGGTTCGAATCCCGTCATCTCGACCAGCAATCTCACGAACTTTTTGTTACGCGAGAGTAAGAACGCCCATTGGAACGTTTTCCGATGGGCGTTTTCGTTTTATCTTGCACGGATTAGTCCTGTTTAGGCATTGGCAGAAAATTCCTCCCCATACTTTTAGTTACCCTATACTCACCCCCACACAAAAAATCAGAGGTCACCCTAAGGGTGACCTCAACCTTGTCATTGTACACTGTTACCTGTTCTACGAACTCCCGAATGAACCTCTTGCACTCGGGAATATTTCGATTGCAGACAAATTGCGAGAATTTTTGAATTGCGAGCCTAAGCTCTTCCTCTGAAACCAAATCTTCACCGCACGATTTCTTCAGCTCTTCAATTTGCTTTGTGACAAGCTCATCGTCATTTTCCAACTGTGCAAGCCTATCCATCAGCGGCTTTGAGTATTGACCGTCTGCAATGGCGTTGACTATATTTGCTTGCTGCAGTTTTATGCCATTAAGCTTGTTTTTGAGGTCTTTAATCTCCTTATCACGGTTAGTGTAACGCTTTTCGCATTTTTTCCTGACATCCGATAGAATTTCGGGAATATTCTCCTCGCGGAAAATATACTTTTCAAGCTGAAACAATACAAACTCGTCTAACTTATCCGAGCGTATCTCTTTGTTAGTGCATTTGACTGATTGTTTGTGTTCGCAACGATAGGTTCGGTACTTGTAGCCTTTTCCGTTTACCTTTGCGTTTCCTGTCATTATATTTCCACAGCATCCGCACCTCACCAAACCGCTTAAAAGGTAAACGTGTTTGGCGTTATTGGCTCCTGGGGCTTTACCATGTGTCGCCATAATATCTTTCACTTTTGCAAATTGCTCCTCTGAAATAATCGCAGGTACTCCACCTTTAATTCTAATAATCTCATCGTCGGGCTTTCGCTTATGACGGTTGTGTTTACCATCACAGAGGTTATAAGTGTAATAACCCGAATATTTTTCATTGCGTAGTATGGAATAGAGGGAGTTCTTGTCAAATTCCAGATTACGCTTTGTTTTGTATCCACGCGAATTAAGCTCTGTTATTATTTTTCCATAGCCATACCCTTGCAGATACAGTTCGAAGATTTTGCGTACCACTTGTGCTTCGGTTTCGTTTATCACAAGCCGTTTTGTAACCTTATCAACATCATATCCAAGAGGCGGTCTGCCACCGTTATGCAAGCATTTCTTCGCCCGAACCAAAAAGCCCTTCATTACCTCTCTGCCGAGATTTTTGCTGTAATATTCAGCCGTAGCTTCAAGAAGAGCTTCGAGCATAATGCTTTCAGGGGATTCGTTAATGGGTTCAAGCACCGATAATAACTTGACATCATTGCGGTTGAGTTCGTGCTTGGCGACTGCACTGTCATATCTGTTTCTTGCAAATCTGTCCAACTTATGCACAATTACATACTGAAATTCTTTATCCGAGCTGTCTTTTATCATCTGCATAAAGCTGGTACGTTTGTTTATTGATGTTCCCGACTTGGCTCTATCAATGTACTCTGCGACGATTTCAAAGCCGTTGTCCTCGGCGTACTTTGCGATAGCGGATTTTTGTGCTTCTATTGAGGTTTCGTGCTGCATATCCGAGCTGAAACGTGCATATAGAGCGGCTTTTTTTAGTGGTGTTGTATTCAATTTTATTTCCTCCTACATTTATAAAGTTGGGTGCTTAAGAATATTATATATACTTATAAATCTATTTTTCTCGGCTCTGGTGGTACTTGCCGCCAAGTACCACCTTGCCTTTTTACTCAGTCGTTTACTTTACTCTTGATAATCGAAATAATTATATCGGTAATAGAATCATAGTCAGAACATTTTTCGTCATTAACTTCTTCTGCGGTGGCGGATGAAAAATCCTTATCGGAAAGCTCCTTGCGACTAATTTTATACTCAACCATTACCTTGACCTCCTTCATCTGTGTTATCGGAATCAAGGTCTGAGTTGTTATCATCAGCGAGGAGATTGTGTATTCGACTCTTTTGATTCAAACGTTCCAACACTTCATCACATTGGGTTGGATTGTTGTAAACCAGCGACAAAAGTTTATTGAAATCAACACGTACACTTATACAACTGTCAAAAATCTTCGCGGTTTTTTCGGAATCAAACTCACCATCAAGAAGTTTTGCCACCGCGTTTTTTATTCTTTCGGATTTTATTCCACTTATCTTTTTGTCGGCACTCTTTTCGATAGCTATATCAATAATTCTTTTTTTAATAAGCTCGCTAAACAAATATATGTCATTTTTCACATACTCGCCGCCGTCTTCATTAAGGACAATTTGTATGCATGATGTTGAACTTCCGCCGCTTTGAAGCAAAAGTTTACAATAAAAATGTCCTTTCTTCTGAATTTTAATCAAGCCATTATCACGCCATTTGCGAAGGATGTTGCTCTCGTTTGTGAAGTCGCCCTCTTTAAGCCACTTTTGAAATACAGCTTTCGAGATAACCAGCAAATCGGCATTAACTTGTATGCCACCGTCAGTTGTTTTTAAGTAATCTCGGCGAACATAGCCCCAGCAGTCACAGTTTTTTAGATAATACTTTTCGTGCTTGGCATAGTGATTTTTGGGCGGTTCTCCAAACTTGCTTGCGTTTGTTTGATATTTATTGAGAATATACTCGTAGGCACTTGCCGCTTCGCCTTCGCAAGTGTTATTACCAATATTCTTCAGCACAAATTCGAGGATTTCTTTCTCGTGAAGATCGATTTGTAAAGCCTTTGAGGCTATTCGGGCTGTTATTGTTATAGTCGCAACCATTTTAGCCACACGCTCCCGATAGCATTCCTCAAGTGGAATCAAAGACTTAAGCTTTTTGACCTCATCGGTTAACATTTCAGCAACTTCTGGTTCGTTCAGAGTAAGCAAGTATTTTGCGAATCGAACGATGGGTAAACCAGCGTATCTATCAGAAAAATTCTTTACTTCGTTTGCTTGTGCCGCATCCGCCGTCCATTTTACGTTGTCAAACGTCAGTACTCGCATTAGCAGCCCATCAGCCTTACTTGCCCTACTCAGCAAGGAGTGTTCGCCCGTAAATATTACTGAGGTTGCCCAGTGCTTCGGTGGTGTAATTTGTCCGTGACCGTTCATTCTGATTTTATCCGTTCCTTCGGAGATTGCATAAATCATTTCAGTAACGTCCGAGTATTGCTTTAATCTTGCTAACTCGTCAAAAAGGACAGTATAACCGAAATTGTCGTTCAGGCTACCGTACAAAGCGTTTACAGTCGTCGAACATGTTCCCGCAAGCGAATTTTTCTTTTGGGATTTCTTTGGCGTTCCGCCCATGCTTACAGCTAGCTTTGCCCAGGTTGTCTTTCCTGTTGCACTTCTGCCGTTAACATCGTAGATAATTGTCGGAATTTCAAGCCCTGTCGAAATTGTTGCAAAATACCCAACCAGACAGCCTGTTAATCCAGCTACAACACCGAATTCCAGCGGAATATTTGAGCAGATAACTCTGTTGTAATCGGCTTTAAAACCACTAAGCTTTCCGCTCGGAGCGATGTCAAAGTTGCCAACATACTTGGAAACAAACGATGCGTCATTTGACAGTGCCTTATTCCCTCTGAATAACAAGCAGGAGTTGCCTTGCTTCTTGAACCAACCTAACCCCGAGTGTATATTATCCACTGTCATACCGAGAGTTTGTGCCTGAAGATAGTTTAATAGCGGTGAATATTGAGCCGATGTAACGGGATATCCTGCTTTTTTCAGCTCGCTTTCCAGATTTTCGTAGGTACAGCGCACAGTCTGAAGCTTGTCACCGACGTAAAACTCGGCGGTTATAAAGACCTCGTCGGTTTCAAGCACCGATTCAACCTTTACGATATTGACGGCGACACCAACTTCACGGAATTTACCTTTACCGTCAATAGTGCCATAGAAATTGCCGTCAGAGCTCGCGGAGTAATCAAAAATCATTGTGTTCCTCCTAAATTACAGGCGGGAAAACCGAAAATTTAAAATTTTCAAAGAACTCATTGCGGTTTTCCCGCGATTCCATGCAACCAGGAACGCACCTATGCGCACTCCGCACACTCCCGCTTGCATAACCTAAAGCTCGAGCACACTGGTTTTTCAGTGCAATATCAGTTTATCACATTTTTCGAAATATGTCAGCTCTGTAATACAACTAAAGTATATTTCGTTGTATTACATTCTTTCTAGTTTTACGGCTGCGGAAGCGCCGCTATCAAGTATGATATTGATTTCAACGAATGCTTTTTTATTATTCTTCTTGATATCTGCCGAAAGCTTTTTAAATTCATCTTCAGGTAGCCTGCTTTCAAGGATAACATTGTACTCAACTAATAAATAATGAATGGCAGCCAAATCTTCTAACGACTGTATCAACTCAAATCTCGACTCATAGGCAAATCTCTTTCCACGGCGTTTAAATATGCCATAGCAATAGTTCACATAATCGGCAAATTCGTCACTCGATGTTTTTATAACATACTTGCCATTAGCAATTTTCCGATTAAGCAACGCTTTAATCGTATTCTTATCCGTTCCGTACAACACAGGAAGATGTGTCTTTACAAAAGTCAAGTAGGTGTTGAGAGTCATTGTATTTGGATATTTTGCCGCAAATTCCTCGTAACTCTCCTCCCACGTCATAAACTGCGACTCCTCCGCACTATCTTGCACAGCTTTTTCATACTGCATTTCGCTTTTGTTTTTAGCATTCATTACCGTTTTAGAGGACGTAACGCAGACGAGAACAGGAGAAGAAGCCGTTATGTTCTGTTCAAATTTTGTTATGCTTGGCTTTCTGTTTGCGGGGATATATGGCTTTTCATAAATATTATTATAGGCGTTGCGTAAAGCTATTCCAACAATTTCTTTGGTTCGCTTTTGGACTGATTTCATCGCAGTTTTAGTAAACGGGAGCTTATCCTTATCAACCATATCCGATAACATTTTTGAAAAAGGCTCGTACAAGGTTTGAGCATACTCCCTGTGGAACGGCTTGTAGTAGAAAATACCAGCTACGCGAAAAGGACTAACTCTTGTCATTAACAGCTTTTTAGCTTTTCCAACCAGCTTTGCCTTGCTTCCGTCATCACCTTTGCAACCTTTGACCGATTTGACTAACGCCGACTTTATCCTATCAATCTCTTTGTTCCAATCGATTACGGAAACGTTGATGTAATATTCGGAATAGGGCATGTCGCTACTATCAGTCGTTTTGTCACAAAGGGTTTTGCTTACATTATCAAGCATTGAAAAGAACATCTCATTTATGTCTGATTTGTCTTTGCATTTCATTGCAGTATCAAAATGACACTTGTTGTTATGCTGACAGTTGTCACAGCAAATTTCATCACAGACCATTTCGGCAATCTCATTATAGAAGTTGTCAAGCAGAGTGTTAGCGTTCATAGTATCGCTCCTTTTATCAAAAATCTTTATACATTTATAATACAACAAAATTAAGTATGTTGCAACTATTTTTTCGACGACTTTATTCGTTGAGACTCCGTCGCATTCCGCTTGTAAAACCAGCAAGCGGAATGCAAAAAAGCCTTGTGCTGTAAGAGAAAACGCAATTGCACTCCACTTTCCGCGAAAATACGGATATGACTAAAAAAAGAAACAAAGCCGCCGAAACCCAGCAGCTTTGCTTCCGACAAGACTTAGGAACACAGAAAACCCCTATACTTTTTCTGTGTTCCATTGAATACCTTGGAAACGCACATGGCGTTTCCTTAGTACTCCTCTGCAAGCAACATTGTTTCGTGGTCACCGTCGTCGATTACATAAACCTTGCCGCTGAAAGTGTGAGGGAAATTCTCTTTGTAGATGTCTTTAAACGGCTTGGGCTGTTCTTGTTCATGGACTATGGTCTGCGTGCCGTTCTCTTCGCTGAACGTAAACACTTGCAGATAGTCAAGCGTTGTACTCTGTTTTTTGCGGTCTATCATTATCCACATCAATATCATCAGTTCGAGCGGAACTTGTTCTTCTACACCTTTGGTTATATATCTGCTATTGCTGTCAAACATTGTCAAACCCTCCTTCCATCATTTCTGTCGGTGCTATATCCTGCGGAAGCACTACCGTCACACTATACTCGGTGGCTGGCAGATAAAGCACGGAAATGTAACCGTTTATGAGCCACCGCAACTCAATCGGTTCGGTGGTATAGTCAAGGTGATGTGCTTTGATGTCAAGCAAATCCTGAACGCTTTCTGCAACGAGTATGTAGCCGCCGTCAATCCCGTGCGAATTGTAGTTATCATCAAGTATATCGCAGACATTGATTATATGCGACAGGACTTCCGAAGGAATTGTGCTTGAAAGTGTCAGAGCTTCCGCTTTAGTTCTGAATTTGTATAACAAAACGACTCCTTTCTGCCGTCAGCTGTGATTCTGCTTCTTTACGAACGCTTCTTCAATGAAGTAATCCAATTCATCGTTAGAGCTTTCGCCCGTGTATTTGTAGATGAATTTATCAGCGATTAAAGAAACATCTTCGGCTGATAATGGATTAGCTTTATTCTTCTCTGAATAGTACCCGTTCTTGTGCAAACGGCTCAAAATTTCCTGTTCAATATCGTTGTGTAGCTGAATTGCGAATGCTTGTGACATCTCGCTTTCCGTCAGCGTTATTAAGTGTTGTGTACCGTTTATTATCCGAGTTATTTCCATAAATTTTTCCTTTCCAAAAAAGACTAACGTCTTAACCGCTTTGGTTAAGACGTTACTTTGCTTTTCTTATTCGATTTGCTTTTAGATTCAACAGCCTTAAAAGTTGGTGCTGGGGGTGGAGTTTCCAAAGGCTGTTCTTGCTGAAACGCCTTAAGTTCGGTGAAATCGAAGTCCGCTAAAGTCCATTTTCTCACCGTTGGACAAAGCGGGTGGTAGAACTTTCTTCCGCACCCATCGGCTATGCACTTGAGCTTCGACTTGTAGGGGGCAAGCATATTCAGGACATCTTTCTGCATTTGCAGAACGTTCTTGTTTCCGTCACCGCCTGTTCCTGTTGCGAATATCACGACATCCGCTTTTTCGGCATAGCATTCAATGTACATCAGGTTTTCCTCATCAATGTCGGAAGTACTATGCTTGCCATTAACGCTTGAAAAGAGATTTACGATACTAACGCTGCCGTAGTCCATTTGCTCTAAGTTCTGCAAGACAAACATCGTTGTGTGATCCACCGTGACGGTGTCTGCATAGCTTGGATAGAGCATAATAATCTCTGCTGAGGGTTTTGTGCTGTCCCACTCCTTTTGGAGAAGATAGCGATGGGTCTTGTCATCGTTGTATATGACTGTGGTTGTCATGGTTGTTGTTTCGGTTTTTGCCATAAAAATACCTCCTTGAAGTTTATTCAAGGAGATAATATATATTTATCTTGGATTTAGTTTCACTAGGTCACACGTCTGTCCTATGCGGCAAGTATAATTTACTTATCGTTATCAATGCAGTCAAAGAAAGACCGAACCAACTCCAAGGCGTGACGTACTTCCTTATCGGAGCGACCCTTAATCAACTCAGACCATTCTTTCAGTTTCATTTCCTCGCTATCCATAGGTTTTCCGTTTATGAGGTAATCAGAGGTTACGCAGAAAAAGTCTGCCAGCTTGCTGACTATCTCCATGCTTGGGTTGCGTTTGTCCGCTTCTATCAAGGCAATATAGCTCTCGCTGATATACAGTTCGGTTGCAAGCTGTATCTGAGTTATTCCCCTTTTATTGCGTAGCAGCTTTACTCTCCCGCCAAGTGTTGTTTCCTGCATTTTTCTCACCCCTATTCTATTAATTATATCATAGTTGATAAGGATAAATTCTTGCTACCAGTATATTTTATACTTGACAAATAGTAAATGCAGTGATATAATATAGTAAAGTAATCATTACTACAACTCATGTCAAGGGGGATTAACTATGGCATTCAACGATTTTATTAAAAAGGCAATGGATACTGTTTCAAGTGCAGCCGATTCTGCTAAAACGATGTATGCAGAGAAAAAGCAAGCTATGGATGAGCAGAAGGCTGAAAAGGAAAGAGTTAAGGCGGAAATGCAAGCTCAGACCGAAACTATGACAAACGAGCTTTTAGAAGCACTTTCAGCTGGCAAAGGAAATGCTATCAAAATTGATACAAATAAGCTGTTAGAATTTACCGCGGAATACTATGATAAACTCTATCTTCCTGCTCACAGTATTTCGTCCAGCGTTTTGACTTTTCACCCTAATGCACCGAAGATTATCAAGGTTGTTCAGAAGCAGTTTGCTGGTCATCTGGGTGCAGGTGAAAAGCCTGTGTTTATGTTATCTATGCAAGATACTCAGAATGTTTTTCTTTCGGACAAGTCTTTATATTTCAGAAAGGTCAATCCCAATAACAGCGACTATTTCATTATAGGACATCTGCCAATAGATAACATCGCTTCAATGTCGTATTCAAAAACTGAAAACGGATATGTTTTCAGTTGTAACGGTGTCGAACTAATTTCCTCTTCTCATGGATTTGATTTGGATATTCAGGCATTTAATGATTATTTTGAACGGATAGTAAAGCAAGACTTTGCTATCACCGATGATCAAATAGATGCACTTATTCAGGAGAAAATCGGTGCTAATATACTTAAGATTGTTAGAGAGTACATTTTTGACGATGAAAAACTGCTTTATTTTGCTTGGGGTGCTGACTCAATCACTGCCGCAGATTTTATCGTGTGCTCAGATAAGCAGATGGTAATGCTTGATAGAGAGTCGTTTGGTCTTACAAAAAATGTAAAGCAATTTTATTATGATGATGTTACTTCTATGGCAACGCTTCAGCAGACCAATGGTTTACTTGACCTTGCACTTACAGTAGCATTGAGTGTATGTGACCTTGAGATATCTGTTGCAGGAGCAAAAGAAAGAATAAGCACTCTTAAAACATACGAAGCGGAAAAAGTTGTTAAAGTATATAGAGAGTGCAGAAAAGCAATAAAGACCGCAAACAGTCAGCCACAGGTAATTGTACAGCAACAGACTGCACCTCAGAATGATCCATTAGCTCAGCTCGAAAAACTCGCTGACCTTAAAGCTAAGGGCATTCTGTCTGAGGAAGAATTCAATGCCAAGAAGGCAGAGCTTCTTTCCAAGATGTAATATATCAAATAAGTGCAGTCATTTTTTAGGCTGCACTTAGCATTATCTACGAGAAAGGTATGAAACAAATGAAAAAAAGACTATTTGCATTAGTTCTTTGTTGCTTACTCGTACTAACAGGCTGTAGTAGGCAGGCAGAAGGGGGAAGCTCTGAGGCTTCTTTCGATGATAACTCTGCGATTCCTGTAAATCAGAATTTGTTAGATTTATCCCCTTATTGTGATTCATATTGGTCAACAGAAGGAACATCATGGAAAGTCGGCGGTTATATACTTACCATAACCGAAAATAAAACAAATGCTTCGGCTGTTTTTGAATTCAAAAGGTTTTCACATGCCCCTCTTGACCAGATAGCTATTATTTCCGCTGAGGTTAGTCTTACTGAAATAAGCAATAACACAGTTGAAATAGCCTTTGATGACGATGGTTTTAAGCATTCGGGAATATTGAAGCTGATTCTTACGCAAGATGAGATCCTATTCTCGGTAAAGGATACGGAATGGGAATATACCGACCCATACGAATGGGGTTTTGCGAACGAAACCGGTTCGCTCATTAAAAATTCTGAAGCTTTAAAAGCGATGGAATACACCAAGGAAGAGTTGAAGTCCTTCTATGGCTATCCTGATGACTATGACAACTCTAGTGATTATTCTTCCACAACTAGTTATCCCGAATATACGCCGCCTGCATATGATACTTCCAAAGCAAGCGGCATATTGGCACAATCAGGAATTACGGAAGAGGAATTTAAAAATATATGTGAGCCCTTGGGTGACAGTGTATGGAGATACGGCAATAGAGATTTATCTACGCCAAAACCTTTTCTCACCCATCACCTTGCGTGCGGAATGAAATATTACGAAGAGCACCCCGAAGATACAGCTGTAAAAGATGCAATAACAAAATGGAATGATATTGTGATAGACTATCAAAGTGGTAGTAACAAATATAAAGAAGAACACTATCATCCATATAAAAAGTATGGTAATTTAGATACTTACCTTATGGATACAGTCTATTGTAAAAAAGGGGCATCAATTATTAAAAATAATACTGTTGACATCTTCAAGGATATGCAGGAATATCCAAACAAATATCTCGGCAAACCATATGTACTTTTGAATTACAGTCATGACTTATGTACAGAATATTTTGCTGCTTTAACAGAAATTACACTAACAGATCTACGCGATGATATTCATAATCCCAATATCATACCTGGTAACCATTATAATTTCTATGTGATTTTCAATGGTACATATACTAAATACAGCGGTGAAATCGGTCTGAATTTCTCCATATTAGCGATGCAAAAAATAGAGTATTGATTCTGATTTCGTGAGTTTGGCTAGTCACCAATCATCTCGACTTTACGGAAACCGCCTTGTATAGCCGTTTGTGGCTTGCAAGGCGGGTTTTTGGTTTATGCAAGTATTTTGGGTACATTATTCGTACATCATTCCCGAAAAACGGCATTAAACAAGACTAAACGATATGGAATAATCAAGCCGCTCAACGTTATTGTTTGAGCGGCTTGCTTGATTTGTGATCGGGAGCGTTTTCTCGCAGAAAGAAAGGCTGAAGCCACACCTTCGCGAGCGATTTTCTGTATCATCTTTGGCACAGATGCGGACTATTTCTCTATTGAAATGCAGTGCGGTTTATGATATAATTATACCAAAGGCATTATTCCGTACTTTGTGTCGGGGAAACGGAGGAGCAAAATCAATGTATGTGATTGCAGACATAGAATGGGTGACAACTTGTGACGGAAGAATCTCGCCGCTTCAGCTTGCCGCAGTTCGGGTGGACGAAAGCTGGAATCAGATAAACTCGTATTTTACCTATATCAAACCCATCGACAGCTCTTTCCGCGACTGGACACAGCCTGCCTGCAACGGAGGCTCCAAAAACGATTTTCTTACGGCAAGAAGTGCCGCGGAGGTTTTTTCCGATATACTGCTATGGCTGGGCGGAGATACGCTCCTTTGGTGGCTCAGCCAATCAAAAGAACTGTTTAACACGCTCGCCGTTGATTTGCTGGGAGATACGCAGCTTCCCGAAGCGATAAGCATAAGCGAATATGTGCAAGCCTTTCTGGAGGGTCAGCCGCACGCTCGAAGCAACGTCTACACTCTTGCCGCAAGCTTGGGCGTAAAGACAAAGCACAGGCTTAAGCACTGCTCCGACAACGATGTTCGGGTAATCCGACAGCTTATGCAAGCGATAAAATATCCACAGTCCGAGCTGCTTAATCCGGTTGTCATTTCGGACGCTGTTTGGAAAGCCAGACGTTCAGCACTCGGTCAAATGTACATCTACGACAAATCCACCAATACCATTCATGCCCACGGCTGTAAAAATATATCTGACGGGGAACTTTTGGGCTATTCCGGTTTTACAACTGCATTTAAAAAAGGATATAAACCTTGCGAATGTTGCAAATCGGAGTATATGGCGGCACTGGAAAAACGCAATCGCGATATCATTTCACGAACAAAGTTCAATTATCTCTATACTTCGCTTTCAAATTATTTTCATAAGCCTACCTGTATTGAGATGCTGTCAGCGGGAGAAATTATGGGTTCGGAATATTACGAAACCGCCATTAACAGTGGCAGAACTCCCTGTCCTCTGTGCACCCCCGTTCCAATTGATAAGCCGCTCTGGGCTGTTTCCTCCCCAAATAAGGAAAAGCTCACCGCCGCGAAATCCCAAAGCAAGTCGGTAAAAAAGGCTATCGCACGCCAACAGCTTGCACAAAAGGAACGCAGCGAGCGGCTTAACGACGCTTCCCTCAGCGAAACTCAGCGAAGGGACATCATCACTCTGACACAGCCGAGCTTTGCATTCTGGGCGGCTCATGGATACGATAACTTCCATCTCCGCAACTGCCCCAAGCTCGCTGAATTAAGCGAGCTGCACGGCTACCGCACCTATCAGGAAGCTGTACAGGCAGGACGGACGCCTTGTAAAATCTGCAAGCCCACTTCAAAGCATGACGTGGTGCTGTCCATACCGATTTCCAACCGTCAACGATTATCCGAATCTGTCGATGATTTGAAGGAAATGTGCCAACACAGCGGCTTTCCCTGTCAATCCGACGAGGAGTTCTTTTATCTTCAGACCACCGTTGGAAAGTGGAAGATTGATCTGAACTCCTATCCTGTCCGCCTGTTTCACATCAATCTTATAGTTGACGCAAGAACCGAAGAATACCACGCTCAGCCACGAGTGTTCCTTTCGCTGACAGACGCTTTCCTTTACATAAAGAGGCATGACGAAAGTCTGTCCCATAAACACAAATAATCCCATGTATAGCTGCCACAATGCCTATGCTATGCGGCAAAACAAGTCGTAAGCGATTGCCGCAAATGCCGCAGATGCGGTTTAATCATTGACTATTTCGAGTTTATATGTTATAATTATTACAATTAAAGTCGATAAGGTGCTGAAAAGAGTTTATCGACAGCCTGAATGAAATTCGGTACGAAAGGCGGCGATGGTTATGCTTAAAGGAAAAATACAGCCCGTAGGCGAGTTTTCGCAGGAGGAAGTATCCGTGATGTACCGCCTTATGGCGGAGTTCTACGAGGACACCGACGAGGGGGTGTTTTTGCGGGATTTTTACGACAAGGACTACTGTCTTGCCTTGTATCACGAAACGGCGGGACTGGTCGGCTTCACCACTCAGAAAGTAATGGAGCTTGACGTTGACGGAAGAATAATCCACGGCATTTTTTCGGGCGATACCATAATACATAAGTCGCACTGGGGCGATATAGAACTGTTCAGAGTGTGGGCGGATTTCTGGTTTCGCTATGCGGAAAAATACGACGAATTTTACTGGTTTCTCATTTGCAAGGGGTATAAGACATACTGCATACTGCCTCTTTTCTGGGACGAATTTTATCCCCGCTTCAACAGGGAAACCCCCGAAAATATTCAGAAGATAATAGACGCTTATGCGGGAAAGCTCTATCCCGACGAATACGACAAAACCGACGGCGTAATAAAGTACAGTCATATCAAGGACAAGCTGAGGTCAGGAGTTGCGGACGTGGGAGAGCACGAAATGAAAAATAAGGATATCGCCTTTTTCTGTGAAAAGAATCCCGATTATATCCTTGGAAACGATTTGGCGTGTATTGCCAGAATAGATAAGTCCGTTATGAAAAAACGTGCATCGAGGCTGCTGTTCAGATGAGCGTTAAATGCAGGATACTCAACGGAATATGCCGCCTTGCCTATTTCGGAGAATATGCCCGATTTATGTCGGTGAGGAATGTCGGACAAGAGCAGGAAAAGTATCTGTCCGGACTGCTTGACAGAAACAAAAACACCATATACGGACGCAAATATCATTTTGACGAAATACACAGCTACAACGATTTCGCCGAGAGAGTGCCGCTGACGAAATACGAGGATTACGAACCGTATATCGAAATGATATGTCGGGGAGAAAAATCGGTACTCACCGCAGAGGACGTTATTCTTATGGAGCTTACAAGCGGCTCATCGGGTGGGAGAAAAATGATACCCTACACGCCATCGCTTAAACGCGAATTCCAACGTGGAATTATGCCGTGGCTGTGCGATATTTACGGCGGCGTAAAGGGTATGGACAGCGGAAAAAGCTACTGGTCGATTACTCCGGTAACACAGGGGAAAAGCTATACCGAGTGCGGTATCCCTATCGGCTTTGAGGAGGACAGCGAGTATTTCGGAAGAGCGGTACAGAGTGTTATGAATTCGCTTTTCGCCGTGGACGGCAGCGTGAAATTCTCGTCTGATACGGACAGCTTTTATCTTGATACCGCAGCTCAGCTTCTTCGGTGTCGGGAGCTTACCCTTATTTCCGTCTGGAGCCCGTCCTTTTTGTCGATACTGTGTGGGTATATTCGGGAAAACGCCGGAATGCTATGTCAAAATCTGCCGCCGCAAAAGCGTGAGGAATTTCTTGATTCCGTCAAAAACAACCGCTTCGATAAAATATTCCCCAAGCTGAAAATTATCAGCTGCTGGACGGACGGTTCGGCAGCGGAGCAGGCGGAGGAAATAAAAAAGCTGTTTCCGCAAGTGTATATTCAGCCAAAGGGACTGCTTGCAACGGAGTGCTTTGTTTCCTTTCCGATAGTCGGCGAGGAAGGGAGCAGGCTGAGCGTAAGGTCGCATTTTTTCGAGTTCCGCAGCCTTGCTGACGGGAAAATCTACACCGCGGACGGTCTGCAAAAGGGCGAATACGAGGTTATCGTCACCACGGGCGGCGGGTTTTACCGATACTGTATAGGCGACATAATTCGTGTGCTGGAGGTATATCATGACGCACCGCCGAGGATACGGTTTGTGGGCAGGAACGGCGTTTCCAGCGATTTATTCGGCGAAAAGCTGACGGAGGAGTTTGTGAGGAGCGTACTGAAAAAGCTCGGTGCAGACGGCTGCTTTTGTCTGCTTGCACCCGAGGGGAATTTCTATCGGCTTTATACCGAAAGTCGGGATATTTCGGGGGAAACGCTTGACAAGGCACTGTGCGAAAGCTATCATTACAACTACTGCCGACAGCTTGGGCAGCTTAAATGTGCAGAGGTTTGTACCATAACAGCCAATCCGCAAAAGGCATATACTCAAAAACTCGCCGACGACGGTATGAGGATAGGCGACATAAAACCCTGTCTTCTTACCAAAAAAAGCGGCTGGGAAACATATTTTATGAGGTGATAAGATGTTGAAAATTGCACTGCTTGCACCGGCGGGGGCTATGCACAGGTATTCCGGCAGCTTCGGCAGGTCGCTGCACTATGCTCCGCTTACTCTCACAACCCTTGCCGCTCTTGTGCCGGAGGACGTTGACGCTGAGGTAAAAATATACGATGAAACCGCGGAGAAGATACCGCTGAATATTGACGCGGAGCTTATCGGAATAACCTGCATCACCGGCACCGCTCCCCGCTGCTATGCCTATGCGGATTATTTCCGCAAAATGGGAAAGACGGTTTTTATCGGAGGAGTTCACCCGTCAATGCTTCCCGAAGAAGCCGCTTCGCACGCCGATGTGGTGTTCACGGGATTTTCCGAGCAGACATTTCCGCAGTTTATTCATGATTACATCAAAGGCGAATACCGCAGCATATACCGCCAGAATGACGATTTCACCATTGTGGGCAGACCTACTCCCCGCCGCGAGCTGCTGAAATCCAATCGGTATATCACCACAAAAACCGTGGAGGCGATACGCGGCTGCTGTCACACCTGCAGTTTCTGTGCTTATCCAGCCGCATTCGGGAGAACAGTTTACAAACGTCCCGTAAAGGAAGTTGTGGCGGAAATAGAGGCACTCAACACAAAGCACGTCGTTTTCCCCGACGTAAACCTCATAACCGACCGTCAATACGCTCTGGAACTTTTTAATGCGATAATTCCGCTGAAAATAATCTGGCTGGGGCTTGTGACTTCGTCTGTGGGAATTGACGACGAGCTTATTTCCGTGTTCCGCAAAAGCGGGTGCAAGGGCTTGCTTATCGGCTTTGAATCCATTACTCAGGAGTCGCAGAGCTATATCCACAAGGGCGTGAACAAGGTGGACAGCTACATCACGCTTATGGAAAGGCTGCATGATAACGGCATACTTGTTCAGGGCTGCTTTGCATTCGGCGGGGACGAGGAGGACGTGAGCGTTTTCGACCGCACTGTGGAGATGGTTATCAAGGCGAAGATAGACCTCCCCCGCTACTCTATACTAACTCCCTTTCCACAAACGGGATATTATTTGCAGCTTGAAAAAGAGGGCAGGATAACCGAACGCAACTGGGCGATGTATGACGTTCAGCACTGTGTTTTCAAGCCCCGAAAAATGACCGCGGAACAGCTTATGGAGGGTACGGACAGAGCGTGGCGTTCGACATATTCCACGGGAAATATTATGAAGCGTCTGGCTCCTTTTACAAACAGCCCGTGGCTTTCTGTTCCGCTTAATCTGGGATACAAGGGCTATGCGGACAAGTGGCACAGGTTTACGAGGGAAGTTATGTGCGACAATTCCGATATACCGGTGCTGTAATTGACGGGGGTGCAATATGAAGATTACCTTTATTCTTCCCGCAATAGGAAAAAAGCCGGGAGAAAAATATATCGGCACATGGAAAATGGAGCCGCTGACAATTGCAGTGCTTAAAGCACTTACCCCGCCCGATATTGAAACGGAGCTTTTTGACGACCGAATTGAGCTTATCGACTATAATACCAACACCGACCTTGTGTGTATTACAGTGGAAACATATACTGCACGCCGAAGCTATAAAATCGCGGAGAAATTCCGCAGTCGGGGGATACCCGTTGTAATGGGCGGATACCATGTGACGCTTTGTCCCGAAGAAGCCGAAGAATACTGCGACAGCGTGATAGTGGGAAATGCGGAAACAGTCTGGGCGAAAATGCTTTGCGACGCGAAGAACCGCTCTCTCCGAAAACGCTACATCGGCGGCGTGGGAGAGTATGATATTCTGCCGGACAAGAGCATATTCAAAGGGAAAAAATATCTTCCCGTATCTCTGGTGGAAACGGGAAGAGGCTGCTGCCACAGCTGCGAATTCTGCTCGATTTCAAAATTCTACTGCTCGAAATACTATTGCCGCGACCATAGTCTTATAACGGACGATATAAGACGTTCCGAGCATAAATATACCTTTCTTGTCGATGATAATCTTGTTGCGGACAGGCACAATGCTATAAGTCTTTTTGAAGATATTACGCCGCTTAAAATCAAGTGGGCGGGGCAAGGCACGCTTTCTATGGCAAAGGACGAGCAGCTGCTTCGCACTATGAAAAAGAGCGGCTGCGAGATTATACTTATCGGCTTTGAAAGCCTTGACAAGGAGAATCTCGCACAGATGAACAAGTCGTTCAATTATGCTTTGGGCGAACGTGACGAGCTGGTAAAGCGTATCCACGACGCGGGAATCGGAATTTACGCGACTTTTGTTTTCGGGTATGACAACGACAGCGAACGCACCGTAAACGACGCTTTGGAATTCGCCAAAAAGCATAATTTCTACACCGCGGCATTCAATCATCTGCTGCCCTTTCCGAACACTGCACTGTACAACAGGCTTAAAGAGGAAAACCGCCTTATCTACGACAAATGGTGGCTGGAGGAGGGCTACAATTACGGCGAGCTTGCCTTTCACCCAAAGAGCATTTCCGCCGAGGAATTAAGCAGAGTGTGCCGAAATGCACGAAAGGAGTTTTCAAGTGCGAAAACCGTTCTCAACCGCGGCTTTGCTTCGCTGGGAAGAACAAGCCCGCTTATGTGGGGGCTTTTCTGGGGAATGAATCTGCGTATCGGCGGCGAGGTAGACCAAAAGATGAACGTACCCATAGGAGAGAATCTTGATGAATTTCCAAAATAACAAGTATACTCTTCGTCTGGCAGACAGTGACGATAATGACGGTATACGGGAAATCTTTCACAGCGAGGGCTTCAGCGGGGGACTGAGCGTGAAATATCTCCGCGACCCCAAACCGTTTGATTCCTTTTGTGCGGACGGCGACAGCGCCGCGATACTTGTTATTACAGATAACGAAAATCAGCGGACAGCCGCAGTAGGCGGTGCAGTTATACGAATGGAATATGTAAACGGTGCCGCGGAAAAGTGTGCGTACCTTAGGGGGC
>JBJESA010000245.1:0-8029 GCA_051882535.1 Oscillospiraceae bacterium | reverse complement strand
CATTGTAGAGGGAAACGAAACGGTTGTCACCGCCGGATACCCACCATACCTTTACTTCTGCTGCACCGGCAGTCTTAAAGGTGATATCGCGTTCGCCGCTACCTACAGTAGTTGTACCGTCGAACTTAATACGAGTCTTTGCGGTATAACCATCGTCAAATACCTTGTCAGTGGTAGAATCAATCTTACCTTTTGTACCGTAGTTAATGGTAAAATAGTTGTCAGTACCAGCCTTGACGCCGTTCTTACCTGCGTAATCGCCTTCAGCCAAGCTGTTTACATCGAGCACGTAAGATGCCGAATCAGCACTCGCCTTAGCTGACATGGGGCTGAACGGAATAATCGTCAGCAGCATAACCAGCGAAAGAACAAGTGCCCACAACTTGCTTGTTGTCTTAGTTCTTTGCATTATAATCCTCCTGTCAAAATCAATGAGCAGGACTATCCGAAGCACAGTCCGCCCAAAGTACTTCATCTTTAATTGTAAACGATTTTCCCCATTTTGTCAAGGGAGTTTATTCCGGCACCTAAACGAAAATTCAACCGCTTTTTTGTGCATATTAACAACAGGCGAATTCTGTTTCAGCCTACATTTGACTTGAGCATATTCTAATAGGAAATTTAAGTATTTTTTGCCAAATAAAGTCAGCAAAATTTTCACTTTCAGCAATTTGAAATAACTTCCGCATAAATTCAACGTCAAAATTCACCTCTTATAATGTTTACGACTGTGCAGATAATATTCTTGCGTTGACGCAGTGATTTTATATCGGCTGCTATACGCTTATTTTGGAATAAGGAGGAGCAGAGATGTTGAAGAAAATTTCGGGACTTTGTGCCGGTGCAGTGTGTCTTATGGCACTTTGCAGCACGGCTTTTGCCCAGACAGGAGCTGTCGGGAATGCAGTAGGCGGCGTGGTTGACGCGGGCGAAGATATTGTAAACGGAGTTGTAAACGCCGGAGATGACCTGGTACAAGGCGTTACCGGCGGAAGAACAGGCAACGCTAAAGGCAGAACCGGCGATGCAGCCGGTGATGTCGGAGATTTGACAACCCCCGACAATGGCACAAACAACGGCAACGGTAACAATGCAATCGGCGACACATCTGACGGCTTAATAACCGATACAACAGGCAACGGCAATACTGCAGGCAACCCGTACACGGGTGACGTGACAATGGGCTATGCCGCAATCAGTGCGGTTGTGGCTGCAATGGGCGTTACGCTTACTTCTATTCGCCGTAAACAGGACTAACAGAGCAATAATATGCCCCTTTTTAAGAAAAGGGATATAGATAGAACAGGCACCCCCTCGGCAGGGGGTGCTTCAGTCTGTCGATAAAGGCACATCTACTTCGTCAACGGCTTGTCGGCAGGCACAAAGCCTAGCCGACAAGCCAGCGTTTTCCGCGAAGCGGATAATGCGTCCTCGTATCTGTACCTTTCTCGTCAGTCTGTTTCGGGACTTTTTTCAACAAGTTGAGCCCCCCTCGTCAGGGGGTGCTTTTTGTGATATGAGTTCGCCCCAATCCCATCCATTACAGTTAAATAATGGAATTCGCGGCTGCATTTTTATAAATAATTTACAAAGATTTTAAATTCAGCTCGGCTATTTTGTGGCTTTTGCTGATTGAAATCACTTGCTCAAATGTGATATAATATTAGCGAACAGTAATTCTGTGCGTATAGGGGAATTGTACGCACGGACGTTCTTTTTTCCTGCTTTCGCAGGAATGTTTTGACAAGCGGGCTTTTTTCGCTTGTATTTTAACCAATAGCGTATGTATGATTGGTTTTAGGAGGATTCTTTTTTTATGAAAATCAAGTCTGTTATAGCAGGCATTGTCGCTGCTGCTGCAATGTCATGTGCTGCTGTTTGTGCTTGTGCAGATGAGGCGAATGCTGAAATTCTTCTCGCTGCTGTCCCCTCGGACAAGGCTACCGCTCGCGGTGCCGAGACTGAAACTGCCGAGGCTAAGAGCCACTCGGGCACGGGCATTGAGGGCGTTGCGGCTGTATTCGGAACAATCGTTCTTGCAGGAGCTGCTGTGGTTATCTCCCGCAAGAAGGCGTAAGTTCCAGCTGAGACGGACTTTACATATCGCATATCCTATGCTGCAACGGCGAAAAATACGTATTGTTCGTTTTTTTACTAAAGGTAAGGACTGCCCCCGATAATTTATCGGGGGCAACTTGTCAAAAAAACAGGCTGGCGAAAAAGTCTTTTTTTCTGCGAGAGGCACCCCCCAAACCCCCATTGTGATGATTAAACCCCACAAATAGGTTTTTCGACAACCTGAACCCGATGGATTCATCGGGTTTTTTCATTTTTTGCTGAAATCTCCTTGACGAAAGAGGTTTTTTGTGGTATACTTTAAATATATTTCTTATGAAAGGGAGTACTATACTATGGAAATTACTAATGACATCAAATACGTTGGCGTTGACGATCACAAGATTGATTTGTTCGAAGGAATGTACGTTGTTCCCGAGGGAATGGCTTACAACTCCTACGTTATCCTAGATGAAAAGGTCGCTGTTATGGATACGGTTGACCGCAATTTTGGCGATGAATGGCTTGCAAATGTCGAGAACGTCCTGGGTGAACGCACTCCCGACTATCTCGTCGTTCACCACATGGAACCCGACCACTCTGCGAATATCCACCGCTTTGTGGAAAAGTATCCGAATGCGAAAATCGTGGCTTCGGCAAAGGCTTTCGTAATTATGGGACAGTTCTTCGGAACCGATTTTAAGGATAAGCAGGAAGTTGTCGGAGAGGGCAGCACGCTCTCCCTCGGCAAGCACACCCTGACGTTTGTTACCGCACCGATGGTGCATTGGCCCGAGGTTGTCCTATCCTACGACAGTGAGGACAAGGTGCTTTTCTCGGCTGACGCATTCGGCAAGTTCGGTGCTTCCGACGCTGAGGACAGAGAGGGCTGGGCTTGCGAGGCTCGCCGCTACTACTTCGGTATTGTGGGCAAGTACGGAACACAGGTACAGGCTGTCCTTAAGAAGGCACAGGGACTGGATATTCAGAAGATTCTCCCGCTGCACGGTCCTGTCCTGACCGAAAACCTAGGCTACTACCTAGACCTATACAACACCTGGTCGAGCTATGGTGTTGAAAGCGAGGGCGTTTGCGTTGCATACTGCTCCATCTACGGCAACACCAAAAAGGCTGCCCTTATGCTTGCTGACAAGCTAAAGGAACTGGGGTGCCCTAAGGTAGCTGTTTCCGACCTCGCCCGCGACGATATGGCAGAAGTTGTTGAGGACGCTTTCCGCTACGGAAAAATCGTTCTTGCAACGCCTACCTACAACGCGGAAGTGTTCCCGTTTATGAACACGTTTATCCACTCCCTCGTTGAACGCAACTATCAGAACCGCACTATCGGTATTATCGAGAACGGCTCGTGGGCTCCCATGGCTGCAAAGGTCATCAAGAAGAGCTTCGAGGGCTGCAAGGATATCACATTCACAGAAACTACAGTATCTATCAAATCCGCAGTGAGTGCCGAGAACGAAGCACAGATAGAAGCACTCGCAAAGGAACTGCTTTAATTCAGGAGGAAATTTATGAAATATACGAGCAAGTATCAGCGGCGTTACTTCATGCCGCCCTACCCTTGCCTGGACTGGACAAAGAAGGAATACGTGGACAAAGCACCCGCTTGGTGCTCTGTCGATTTGCGTGACGGAAATCAGGCTCTGATTATCCCGATGAGCTTGGAAGAAAAACTGGAATTCTTCGATGTGCTGGTTAAGGTGGGATTTAAGGAGATTGAGATTGGCTTCCCCGCTGCGTCCGATACGGAATACGAGTTCTGCCGCACGCTGATTGAGAAGAATCTCATTCCCGATGACGTTACCGTTCAGGTTCTCACACAGAGCCGTGAGCATATCATCGAAAAGACATTCAAGGCACTGGAGGGCATTAAAACCCCCGCTATCGTGCATCTTTACAACTCCACCTCCGTTGCACAGCGTGAGCAGGTGTTCCGCAAGTCCAAGGAGGAGATTATAGAGATTGCGACAACAGGTGCAAAGCTGCTTAACGAGTACAAAGCGAAAGACCCCGAGGGTACGAAAAACTTCCACTTCGAGTACTCCCCCGAGAGCTTCACTGGCACAGAACCCGAGTTCGCTGCGGAAATCTGCAACGCGGTAATTGACATCTGGCAGCCCACTCCCGATAACAAGGTAATCATCAATCTCCCCGTAACAGTAGCGGAGAGTATGTCCCACGTTTACGCACAGCAGGTGGAATATATGTGCAAGGAACTGCACAACCGCGAAAACGTAATTGTATCGCTTCACCCGCACAACGACAGAGGCTGTGCAGTCGCAGATACAGAGATGGGACTGCTCGCAGGTGCTGACCGCGTGGAGGGTACGCTGTTCGGAAACGGCGAGCGTACCGGCAATGTTGACATCATCACTCTTGCACTGAATATGTACACACACGGAGTAGAGCCGAATCTGGATTTGACGAATCTCCCCGAGCTGACTTCTGTTTACGAAAGACTTACCAGAATGCGTGTTTACGAGCGTATGCCGTACAGCGGTGCATTGGTATTTGCAGCGTTCTCCGGTTCGCATCAGGACGCAATTGCAAAGGGTATGAAGTTCCGCGAGGAAAACAATATTCCGTTCTGGAATGTGCCGTATATCCCTGTTGACCCGCACGATTTGGGCAGAGAGTACGAGGGCGATGTTATCCGCATCAACTCGCAGTCGGGCAAGGGCGGTATCGGCTATCTTATGGAGCAGAACTACGGCATTACAATGCCCAAGAAGATGGCAGAGCATTTCGGCTACACCGTCAAGGGCGTTTCCGACCGTGCTCACAAGGAACTCAAGCCCGATGAGGTTTACGAGATTTTCGACAAGACTTATCTCCACCCGAATAAGAAGCTGGAGCTCGTAGAGTCCCATTATGTACAGGAAAGCGGCGGCGAGGTTCGCGATGACAAGGCGGAGGTAATCTCCACAAAGCTCACCGTGAAGATAAAGGGCGAAACGCGTGTATTCGGCGGCTCGGGCAACGGACGTCTGGACGCAATTTCCAACGCAATCAAGAACGGTCTTGGTCTGGAATACACCATCTACGCATTTACTCAGAATGCGGTAGAACGCAGCTCCAAGTCGAAGGCTGCGTCCTACATAGGCATTGAGCTGGAAAACGGCACGGTAAGCTGGGGTGCGGGAATTGACACTGATATCATCAATTCCTCGATTAAGGCACTTATCTCGGCTATAAATAACTCGGGACTTATCTGATGTGGCAGAAAATAGTTGACCTCGCCACGGATATACGCTTTAAAATCGGTGTAGCGGTTTTAGGATTGGTGCCCTCGCTGAGCCTCGTGCTGAAGTTGTTCTCACTTATAACAGACGACTACGAAATTGTTACGTTCTCGGCATTGGAATTCAGAAAAATCTACATACAGTACCAACCGTCATTGGAAATGCTGATTTCGGCAATATTGGGACCGACATTCATAATTGCGTTTGTGTTTGCTATACTGACAGGGGCGGCAGCAATTGGTCTTTCGTTCATTCAGAAAAAAGCCGCGACAATCTGTATGTATGTACTCTCATCTTTGTCGTGCTACACACCGATTCTCGCTCTCTCGTTTCTGCTGCCGATGTTTGAGGAAGAAACAGCGGTTTCAATCAATTTCCCCGTGATGATTATCTTCCTTTTCTGGGGTACACTGATGCTGCCGATTGTTATGGCGGGAATTGCACTTGCAGCGATATCCAAAAACTACAACTGATAGTAAAAGCCGTTCGGTTGATAATCAATCGAACGGCTTAGCTTGTCGAAAAAGTCGCTTTTTCTGCGAGGAACACCCCCACCCCCAACCCCCTCCCCCGATGGGGGAGGGGGCTATTTTTTATTCCGTGGGGGTGCTACCGCACCCCCACTCCCCCGTTCTGGGGGCAAGCCCCCAGACCCCCAAAGGTTTTTTCTACAGACTGAGCCGTTCGGTTGATAATCAATCGAACGGCTTTTATTATGTCAGATTTTCGATTTCGTAACCCTCGGCTTCCAGAAGTTCAAGAATATCGGGAGTGGCGGCAAGGTGGAGTGCCCCTACCGCGACAAAGGTTTTCTCACCGTTCTTTAATTCGGCTAAGATGTAGTCTACCATATTGCGTTGGCGATTCTCGTACAATGCGAAGTAGAAATCGGCGTAATCCGAAGCAAGTTCGGAGGGCGGTTCTTCCTCAAACAACATCTGCTCCAAGGCGGCTAAATCCCCCTTACTCCACTTGGTGTAGAGGTCGCGGGTTTGTCGCTTCTGCGTTTCCCAATCGGTATCAACGGAAGTGGTGAGAGTGTAGACTTGCAGAGCTTCGGACTCGTTCGCGTTTATCGTATACTGCTCCTCCACAGTTTCCAGTTCATGGATTGATATGGAGTTTTCTTTCGCGTATGACAACAAGGCACGGTCGGTGCCGAAATCGGAGCTATACCCGCAATCGGCAGCCAGTTTGTTGGTGAGCGTGGACGACCACACCGCCGGCAAATATCGCTCGTATGCCGCATTATAGAGGCGTTTTTCCTTGAAAAAGCTCCGCACTTTTTCATAATCGTCACCCAGCATATCGCGGGTGGATTTATCGGAACACTCAAGGATTTGCATTGCGTTCGCCAAACGCTGATTGTCCTTGTCAAGGGCGAGCAAATCAACTTCAACAGCAAGCGTTTCGCTGTTCTCCAAAGCATAATAAACCGATTGCGGGTAGACCGTATTGGGAAGTCCGACGTGCATTGTGCCGAGCAGGTACACAGTCCCGCCCGAATCGGAATCTGTAATCTTGAAAAACGGCGGTGTTACGGGGTTTTCGGGAGTTTTCACACAGCCCGAAAACAGCATCACCACGCAGATTAAAAGAGCGAATATTCGTTTTTTCATCTGAAATATCCCCGCTTAGCAAAGGCGGCCCGATATTTCAAAAACAGGGCCTTTCTGCCAGAGAAAAGTTGAGAGAACAATCTCGAATCCCTCGCCGGGGCCGCACATAAAGTCAGCGGGACGGCCTTTAGGAAGTCCGTAGCCGCAAAGAAGATTGGTGATTACTCCCGCGTGAGTGATACACGCCGCACGGGTGATGTCAGAGTGCATCATATCGCGGAAAATCAAGTCCAACCCCTCAATGCAGCGAAGCTGGAAGTCTGCGTACTTCTCGCCGTTTGGCGGTGTACCGCCCTTGAGGAACTCGGTGTAGGCGGGGAGGTCGCGAAGCTGGGCGTCGGTCTTGTTCTCGAAGTCGCCGAAATTCATCTCGGAGAGTTCGTCGATTATCATCAGCTTGTTCTCGGGGTAGATGATTTCGGCAGTTTCAAGGCAGCGGCTGAGCGGCGAGGAATACACCTTTCCCACATTAGGGTAGATGTCGTCGGAAACCAGCTTCTCAATCTGCTTCTTTCCCTCGGGACAAAGCGAGAGATTGGTCTGTCCGATGTATTTTCCGTCCAGATTTCCCTGTGTTATGCCGTGTCTTATAAAATACAAGTAGTAGTTCTTCATAGTTATCTCCGTTAGTTTTTTAAAATATCTCCGAGAGAATTTGCCCATCTCTCGGTATAAAAAGTGTCGTACAAAATTCCCTTTCTTATGCGGAATTTACGAAAAAATCCCGCCCAGACAATCGATGGAATTCCGATTACGGGAAGATACAGCAACCCTAAAATCAGCGACTGTATACAATGCCCGTACTCGTGCGAAAGCAGCTGTTTATGCGGAATTTGGCTTCTCCGTGAAATAAAGACAAACGCACCCAACGACACACTCCCGCCGTACCCCCACTCCGTCACCGCCGCACCGTGGAAGAAATATCTCCGCGATTTTGGCGAAACAGCAAAATTCACAAGAAAAAGCACCGCACCCAGCAATGTCTGGAGTATGCCCCAAGTGGCTTGGCAAAGCCAAAACAGAACGATTTTCATAGCGGTTTGGTGACTTCGGCAAGCCACTTTTCTTCCTCATCGTTCAAAAGCGGGGAGAGCT
>JBJESA010000244.1:0-1873 GCA_051882535.1 Oscillospiraceae bacterium | reverse complement strand
TAGCACCCATGCTTCCCTGTACTCCCGTGAACTCAAAGGACGAACGCACCTTACGCAGATTCTCAAAGTCGGTACCGTTCCGCTCAAGCAGCTGTCCCAAACGTTCGAATGTGACGTTGTAGTCGATAAGTTCCGTTTCGCGGAACTCGTCCTGTTTGGCTATGCAAGGGGACAGGGCGGCGATTTTCGCGTCCTCGCCAAGGTATTTCTTCAAATAAACCGCCGTGCAGAGCATAGGAGAATGTACGGGCGAGAGGTGAGGAAGTGCCTCGTGGCAGAATTTACGGATATAGTTGACGATAGCGGGGCAGGGCTGAGAGATGAGCTTGGTGCCGGGGTGCTTTTCGAGATAGCGGATATGTGCCCATGTACAAATATCCGCACCGAAAGACACGTCGTAGACTTTTCCAACGCCGTTTTTTTGAAGAATTTCAAGGACATTCCGCCAGCAGCCGTCAAACGATACCTTAATCGCGGGGGCGGTGATAACGATTATCTTTTCGCCCTTCTTCAAATCCGCCCAGAATCGCTCGGTGTCGTCCTCGTAGCTTCTCGCACCGTGGTTGCACTCCTTTACACACGCACCGCACCGAATACACTTATCCGGGTCAATATGAAACAGTGCGTTTCCGTTTTCATCGTGAACAACGGTGTTCGCCTCAGTGGCGGGACAAACCCGCACACAGTTGTTGCAGGCAACACATTTACTGGCATCAAAGGTAATCATAGACTTAAATCTCCTTGATTTTATGGAAAATAACAAAAAGGCAAGGTCGAAGTGCCTTTATCAGAAGCCCTCCCCTTGCCTTTGTTCTTTGTTCTGTGAGCGAATTACTTCGCGTAGTCAACAATTCTGCTTTCTCTAATCATGTTGACCTTAACCTGTCCGGGATAATCCATCTCATTCTCGATACGCTGAGCAATCTGACGTGCAAGCACCTTCATATCGTCGTCGTTTACCTGCTCGGGCTTAACCATAATTCGAACCTCACGGCCTGCCTGAATAGCAAAGGACTTCTCAACGCCGTTGTACGAATTACAGATTTCCTCGAGCTTCTCAAGACGCTTGATGTAGTTTTCGTAGTTCTCCGAACGTGCCGCAGGTCTTGCCGCACTGATTGCGTCCGCCGCCTGAACAATGCAGGCGATAACCGTTCTGCACTCTACATCGCCGTGGTGAGCTTCGATTGCGTGGATAACTTCGGGGCTCTCCTTGTACTTCTTGCAGACATCAACGCCTATCTGAACGTGCGAGCCTTCAATCTCGTGGTCAAGGCTCTTACCAATATCATGGAGCAGACCTGCACGTCTTGCGAGTGCCGCGTCCACACCAAGCTCGGAAGCCATAATTCCCGCCAGATGTGCCACCTCAATCGAGTGGTTGAGAACATTCTGTCTGAACGAAGTACGGTACTTCAAACGACCGATAAGGCGTACCAACTCGTGGTTAAGACCATTGACGTTGGTTTCCATAACCGCACGTTCGCCCTCCTGCTTGATACGCTGTTCAACCTCGCGGCGAGCCTTTTCAACGGTTTCTTCAATTCTTGCCGGATGAATACGACCGTCCTGAATCAGACGCTCGAGAGCGATTCTTGCAATCTCACGGCGAACGTGGTCGAAGCAAGAAAGCGTGATAGCCTCGGGAGTATCGTCGATAATCAAGTCAACGCCGGTCAGCGTTTCGAGAGCACGGATATTGCGTCCCTCGCGTCCGATAATACGTCCCTTCATCTCGTCATTCGGGATTGCAACAACCGATACCGCCATTTCGGATACGGTATCAGCCGCCAATCTCGAGATTGCCAGCGATATGTACTGGCGTGCCTTCTCCTCGCACTCGTCCTTGATTTTCTGCTCAAAGGCTACGATA
>JBJESA010000243.1:0-1885 GCA_051882535.1 Oscillospiraceae bacterium | reverse complement strand
AATCTCAGCCATAGCGGCAGCGGTTTCGGAGTCCACGGGATTTTCGGAAACGTCATCGGAACTATCGTCACCCTCAGGGTTGGCAAAGATGTTCTTGATATCCATTCCGAGCTGTGCAAGCTCCTTGAAAAGGTCGTCCTCGGCGGGGGACTCATTAGTGGGAATTTCCGTTCTTCCGCACTTATCCGCGTGCGGGCAGTCCTCCACCGTGCAGCGGCACTCCACCAGCATCTGTCCGTCACGGCGAACCAAACCGTGCGTCATTTCGCCCGTAGAACAATACTCGCAAGGTCTGACAACCAGCAGCTGCCACTGTGCTTCGGTGATTTTCAGGTCAACCTCGCTTTGCTCGGCACGGTCTACGAGCATACGAAGACAGTCCGCGTCAAGAATTTGTGAAGCGAACATTGCGTCTTTTTCGGGTGCGTCCTTACTTTGTGAGTAAGTTCCCGCAGCTCTTATGTAGATGTTGCTTTTGACATCTATGTTAGACCTTCCCATACTTAACCCTCTATCTCAACCATCTGTCAGTCAGCGATTAACTTTTTGATTTAGTCAAATCATAGTAGAATGTCAGTCCGTTCAGGCAGCACACCGTGTCCTTTTCTTCGTCGGGGGCAGCGGTGCTGTGTATAGTGATTTCGGCTACCTGCATATCGGTTATTTCGGCGGAAATCTCGAAACGTTCCGTTAAAAATCCCTTTGCGGGAATGTTGATTCGCTCGTAGATAGTACGTCCGTCACCGTTCGAGAAGATTATCTTCGCTTCGGTGGAATTATCCACCACGGCAAACGAAACCTTGCCACTTTTAGCCCCTACGCCGTCTACGTCCTTGCGAAACAGGGGGAATACGCTGTCGTCCGACATCAGAATTCCCAAATCGTCTGCCAGCTTGAACTGACCCTCTGCAAAGAGTGCGTAAGACGCACCGATTGCCGAAATAAACTGCGGCTTTTCGGGGAGAACAATCCGTTCCTCGCCGAAAAGATTAAGCATCGCGTCTGCGTATGGACGCAGATAGCTCGAACCGCCCGCGATAATCACCGCGTCAATGTCCGCGGTGCTGACGCCCGCGTGTTCCATAGCGGTGTTAATCGAGGCAAGAACGCGGTTCTTGATAATCGGCTTTATCATCTCGGTGAACATATCGTTTGTGATGAACAGCGTTTTAGTGCCATACGCACCGTAATCACGGATAGTGAGGGGGTACTCCTCTCCGTCCTCGGATAGCTGGATTTTCGCACGTTCTGCGGCGGAAATCATTTTGTCGCGGTCTGCGGAGGACATCTCCTCGAATGTGCAAACTTTCGACTTGTCGTCAATCTTGTCGCTTAAAAGCGAATGTACTCTCTGTGCGAGAGCGTAGTCCACATCATCGCCACCGACTTTCTCGCCGTAAACCGCCGCCTCACGGATACGCGAACCATCGGTTTCCATAATGCTGATGTCCAGTGTTCCGCCGCCCCAATCGACTACCATCACGCGGCTTTTGCCCTTGACTTTCTCGCGGACGGCAAGGTATGCCGCGGTGCTTTCGGACACAAGCCCTATTACTTTTATATCGGCTTTTGCAGCGGCTTCAATCAAGTCTTTTCGTGCCTCGGGTGAGAAATCCACGGGGAACGAAAACGCCGCTTCTTTAATATCAATATTGTATTTCTTGAGAACGACCTTTTTTAAGCAACGGAAGTACTCCGAAGTGAGCTGGGTGGGGGAAATCTCCTTGCCGTTTACCGAAATGCACTCATTCGTGCCGAGCAGCGACTTGAAGGAGGCAACGAGCTTGCAGGACTCCGCGAGTTGGTCGCGGCTCTTTCGAACCTTGTTTCCGAAGAACAGCTTGTTCTCGTTGGAAATCGCCAGCAGCGACGCAAACGGGAATTC
>JBJESA010000242.1:0-8121 GCA_051882535.1 Oscillospiraceae bacterium | reverse complement strand
TGCTAACGCACCCCCACTCCCCCGTTCTGGGGGCAAGCCCCCAGACCCCCAAAAGTTTTTCAACAGACTGAAATTCCCTCGATTTCTCGAGGGAATTTGTTTGTTTGCATTTGAATTAGTTGCCGGTGTTGACCATAAGTGCGGACGAAAGCTGGTTCTTAGGCATTGTCTGGAGATAAACCTTACCGGGGCCGGTAATAACGGTATTGAACAGTCCCTCGCCGCCGAACAGTGCGTTTCCGATACCCTTAACGCTCTGGATATCCATAGTGCAGGTAGCACTCATAGCTGCGAGATAACCGGTATCAACGATAAGCTGCTCACCGGGTTTGAGATCGTACTCAATGACGCAGCCGTCAATTTCTACCCAAGCAAGACCTTTGCCGGAGAGCTTCTGCATGATGAAGCCTTCACCGCCGAAGAAACCTGCACCGATCTTCTTCTGGAATGCGATAGAGAGGTCTACGCCGGGCTGAGAAGCGAAGTAGCCGCTCTTCTGAACAATCATTTCGCCCTGGCTGATATCGAATGTGAGAATGGAACCGGGAATGCTTGCGGCAAATGCAATCATACCCTGACCGCCTTGTGCGGTATATGTATTCTGGAAAATGGACTCGCCCGAGAACATTTTGCCGAATACCTTACCAATGCCGCCAGTGCTGGTCTGCATCTGCATATTGGGCGTCATCCAGCTCATTGCACCCTGCTGGCAGTTGATGGACTCACCTGCATCGAGGTAAGTAATGAGGACGGGAAGCGGTTCGCCTTTGATTTCGTATCTCATAATAATTCTCCTTGTGAAAATATTTTCGGTATTCTGAGAAATACCGTTCTTTCCGAAATATAATCGCCGTGATAAAGCCAAACCGATAAGGAAACCTTTGCCTTAAGAAGTTGCCTAATCTAGGTCTATTATACAATATTCCACGACAAAAGTCAAGGAAATTTTTAGTTTTTTATATTTTTTCAAAGGTACAACCTTTTCTGACATCGCCTAATATCGTTAAATTTCTGTATTATATTCCGAAATAGTTGGAAGTATGTCCTAATACCATAAATCCGCCAAAAGTCAACAAGCCCCCGAAATATTTCGGGGGCTATCACTTTAATTATTGCCTGATGTATATTCCCTGTTCTTCTAGATAGTCTTCAAGTTCCTGCTTCATATCGAAGATTTTCTCCTCGTTCTCCTTGACCTGCTCGTTGGCTTCGTTTGTTGAAGCGGGGGATTTTTCGTTCTTTACGTTGTTTTTCTCTTTGTCGTCCATAAGGTACCTCCATGTCGTTCTGCACATTTGCCGTTACGCTCGATTACAAAGCATTTTTAATATCTGTCATTCTGCTGAGGTAGAGCATAAGTGCTTTTTTGGACTCGTTGTTCTCCTGTGCGAATTTTACCTGCGAGATATCGAAAAGAATACAGCCACAATGTCCCTTGAAAGTCGGGAAACAGATTATATCAAGATACGTGTCAATCTCCGGACTGTAGTCGATAATCTCCAACGTTTCGCGGAAAAGGGTAGCACGCTCGTAGCATCTCAGCCACTTGGGATCCATATTGCTGAATATGCTCCCAAAGCTCTTGCCGATAAGATTTTCAAGCGGATACTTTTCGAGATTTGCAAGCTCTTTGTTTCCGTATCGGAAAATCCAGTCAACCGCACGCAGCTCTTCGCCGAACACCATCTCGATATCCGTGAATGCGAAAGGCATCTCGTCAAAGCTCTTGTAGTACTCGTGAAATTCCTCATCGGTTTTCAAAGGACATTCGTCATTGAATCTTTTGATGATTTCTTTCTGCTTTTCACGGAGAGTGGCTATGACTTCCTTCTTTTTTCGGGTCACATAATCGAGCGATTCGCCATTATTCAAGTTGATTGTCTTGGTGATATCGTGTATTGCCAGTGCCGAAACAAGGCAGCTGCGGTATACCTTGATGAAGTTGTCACCAAGCAGAGTTTCAAGTTCACTGAGCGTTATTCTCGTTCTGTACACGTTATTTCCGAGAACATGTATCTCCGCAATGTTCTTTTCCATAAGAACATACAGTATCCTATCGACGTTAATTTGAATATCTTTCTTGTTGGAATTTACTGTTATGATTTTTTCTTCTGACACGTCGCACCTCCGAAATTTTATGAAGCAATGTTCTATATTTTATTATAGCATATTTTTCCAAAAAGTCAACCTAATTCTGACAATTTTTACTATTCGCCATAAAATGATATAAAGGGGCTTCCCATGTATCGGGAAGCCCCCTCTTATTTTCATTCTTGAGAAGTGGTATTGTCCTCCGCCTTTACGGCGTCTGCGGGATTTACGTGTACCATTATGTGCTTGACTTTCGGGAAAGTCTGCTCGATATTATCGTGTACAACCTCGGCTATGTCGTGTGCCTCACGGAGAGTGTACGAGCCGTCTGCCTGAATTTCCACGTCCACGTAAATCTTGTTGCCGAATACGCGTGTGTGCAGCAGGTCGATTCCCATTACCTGTTCATTCGCCATTACGCAGTCGTAGATAGCCTTTTCCGTTTCCTCGTCGCAGGAGTGGTCAACCATCTTGTTCATTGCGTCCATAAAGATGTCGAATGCCGCCTTTGCGATGAACACGAATATAACAAGGCTGGCGATAGAGTCCATAATCGGGAATCCCAACCTTGCTCCCGCAATACCCACCAACGCACCAATCGAGGAAAATGCGTCCGAACGGTGGTGCCACGCGTCTGCCATCAAAGCACTGGAGTCGATTTTCTTCGCATAGTGCCGTGTGTACCAGTACATACCCTCTTTGGCGGCGATAGAAACAATAGCCGCAATCAAGGCGAGCAGACCCGGTGCTTCAAGCTCGCTGTAGTTTCCGCTGATGATATTGTTGAACGCCTTGATGCCAATGCCAAGTCCCGTGATAAACAGTACCACAGACAGCAGAATAGCCGCCACGCATTCCAGTCGCTCGTGACCGTAGGGGTGTTCCTTGTCCGGCTCTTTTGACGCGAGCTTGATTCCGATAAGTACGACAATCGTGCTGAACACGTCCGACGCAGAGTGGATAGCGTCGCTCACCATAGCACTGGAGTGTGCAAACAGACCCGCAAACAGCTTAAGGAGCGAGAGTGCCGCATTCTCGATGATGGTGACAAATGCCACCTTGTTTGCCACCGCCTGAAAATCGAGTTCGGCGGTTTTGATTTCGTTGTTCTTCATAGTAGTGTCCTCCATATTATCAGGTTTCTCTATGCCCGAGTGTGGGGGTATCGTAACCAAATTATCCGAGGATACAAAAACACCCACGAGCAGTAAATCAACAACTGTCCCGTGGGTGTGAATTCCACTGTTACTAGCGTAACCCGACTCCATAACTTCCGTTACGGTCTGTTCAGTTTGTACTGTAGATTTGTATGCAGTGCAAAGAGTAATTGTATTATAACATATGATTTCGGGTTTGTCAAGGTGCAAAATAAAATTTCGACAAATTTTTTAAAAATTTTTGAACTTGTTCCGAAAAACTCCTTTCGGGTATTTTCCCGAAAGGAGCGTTGCTTTTACTATAAGAATCAGTGACTTCCGCAAGACCCGCCGCAGGCGTGGCTGCCGCATGAGTGACCGCTCTCGCCGTGGTCGTGGTCGTGATGATTGCATTTTATATCGGGGTTATAGCCCAGATTACCCGCAAGAAGTGCGTTTACCGCGTCATCTGCACTGCCGGAAACACCACCGTAGAGCTTGATTCCCGCCTGTGCAAGTGCCGCCTGAGCACCGCCGCCTATTCCTCCGCAAATCAGCACCTCAACGCCGTTTTCCGAAAGGAACCCCGCCAACGCACCATGTCCGCTGCCGTTGGTATCAACCACCCGCGAAGCCTTTACCTCACCGTTTTCCGCTTCGTATATCTTGAACTGCTCGGAGTGACCGAAATGCTGAAAGATGTTTCCGTTATCATAAGTTACTGCGATTATCATACGTATTCTCCTCTGTTTTTGTTGTTTTGATTATATCACTTTTTCGCGTATATGTCAAGTGTATTTTCGGAACAAGCCCCTGAATAATGTCATTAGAGTTTAAGGCAAGCTTGTCGGAATTACACAAAATTATTTTTTATGATGATAATTATTTGACAAGATGTTAAAAAGCAGAAAACGGCACTGCAATGCCGTTTTCTCTTTATTTTCTGTGCTTTTTTGACGGTGACTTCACCATACGCGTGCTCTTTGCGATTATGATGTCGCCGGCTTCTATCTTCACCCTGTCGGTCGCGACAATGGTCAGCTCTCCACGGAGTATCATATAAACGCACATATCATATCGCTTTGACAGTTCGGGTATCGTAAGCCCGACATAGCCGCTCTCCTCTGTCGCAAGAATCTCGCCTATTTCCTTTATATCGTTGAGCATTACATCGGAATGTTCGTTTTTGCTGTACTGCTCAACAAAGCCCGCACTTATGATACCGGTAGGAATAGCAACAGCACCGACGCCCAGAAACGCAATACATATACCCATCGCCCTGCCTATAAAAGTAATGGGATAAATATCGCCGTAGCCAACTGTAAGCAGCGTTGACATACTCCACCATATACCCGAAAATGCGTTTGCAAACACCTCGGGTTGTGCCTCGTGTTCGGCGGAATACATTCCGAGCGAGGACGCAAGCATAAGTATCATAATGATAAACACCGACGAAATAATCTGGTTTCGCTTGGTTTTCAGCACAGAGGTTATGATATTAAAAGAATCATACTGCGAGTTTATGCGGAAAAGTCGGAAAATCCGCACAACACGCAGCATTCTGAACATAACAAATCCGGAAAAAACAAAGAACGGAACAATCGTCAGCAAGTCTACTATTCCATCAAACGAGAAGATGAACTTGATTATTGCACGCCCGTGCGATACCTCGGGATAGAGAAAATCCGCCGTTATTATGCGAAGCACATATTCAACGCAGAAAACCAACAGCGTAAATATCTCAACCGCCTTTAACAGCGGAAAAACCGGCGACAGCTCCTCGAAAGTTTCGAGGAACAGCGAAAGGATATTCAGAAAAATCATCGAAACGATGAAGTAGTCGAAAGCCCTGCTGAGAAAATCCTCACGGGAGCCTATCTGTATTATTTTGAAAAGTCGTCTACGCATAGCTTGTCCTTTCATCGCGTTTTATCGGCTTTTGTCAGCCCAAATACTCCAATGCCTTTTGCATAACATAATCGCCGCCGTTGTCGAACAGCACACGCACTGCGTCTTCGTCAAACGGCACTTTTATATCGACATCATTTCCGCATATCCCGTCAACGCCTGCGTCTATGAAAACGCTGCCGTCCCTATCGAGAATCAGTGATGACGAAAAGCACAGTGAGCCATAATCCAGAACAACCGAGCCAACACCCTGTGCACTTCCGTTTGATTTAGTAAAGCCCATAACAGTCACGTTTTCAAAGCCACGCATTACCTTTACGAAATGGTCAGCCGCACTTACACTGTCGGAATTTACAAGAATAACTATCGGCTTTCCGAGCCACTTATCCTCGCCCGTGTACATATTGTCGATGTCGGGGACAAAATTTCCGTTTTCATCGACTGCATAACGCCTGTTCTCGTCGTCCCATTTTCCGTCGGTGCAGTAGTAATACTCACCCTCGGGAGCGAAAATTTCTGCGAGCGTCCGCACCATAATTCCCGAACCGCCACCATTTCCGCGAAGGTCTATAACAAGCCTGTCAAAGCCGTTTTCGTTAAGCTCTGCCAGCTTATTTTCGATACTTTCCTTCATCAGCGAATAGTCTTCATTCTGTGCCGTGCGGCTGTCATAAGCCATCATTTTTATCCGCAGACAAACGGTTTTTTCGTCAAGCTCCGTCCATGACATATGCCCCGCTTCAAGCCCTTGGTTTACGATTTCCAGAGTTTTCTTAAGCCTTGCACTGTAATTTCCGAGTTTCGGAAGAACGGCAGTTTGCTCAGCACCGCTGTCGTTTATAAAGCGTACCGTAACACTGTCGCCACCGACTCCCGCCGCACAAACAGCACGGTAGAAATCCCTGTTATCGTTGTCGGCAAACTGCAAAGCATTGAAAATGCGGGAATATTCGGCAAGACCTTCGGGACTTTCCCCGTCCCATGAGAGAATTATCGTTCCGTTGTGTATTCCGTGCTGCAAAAGCGTTTCGTCAACGTTCACAGCCACTGTTCTGCCGTCTGAAAGAGTCATCGTAGACAGCCCGTAGTCGTTTCCGCTGAGGGTTTCTTCTGCTTTTTCAAGCAGGTTTTCGTCACTGCTCATATATCCGACGTGACCATCTCTGAATTCAGCACAGAATTCCATCCAGAGTATCTGATTCTGAACTCCGTCATTTTCTGCGGTTGCCTGCCTGAACTTCGGATAATACTCGTCATATAGCACACCCCAGTCGATTCCCTTGTACTCGGCAAGAATATAGTGCTCTCTCATTATGCGAAAGCCCTTTTCAAAGTCCTTTACATAATCCGCTGCACGATAGTCCTTTGCAAGCGTACAAAGCGGCACTGAAACAACTATGCCGAGGGCGGCGATGACGGCGGTGATTTTACGGATTTTCGCCTTATCCGTAAAGAATCCCGCAAGCATAAGCACCGCTCCGATATATACTCCTATGAGGTATTTCTCAAACCCGCCGAAAGCAAGCATTATAATGCAGAACACGAGAGGGACTGCGTAGCATATTCGCCATTTCGGCGAGATATATTTTGCGGCGACTCCCGCCAAAACAAACAATCCCCCCGCAAGCAAAAGCTCCATGACAAGGAGAATAATATCGTTTCGTATCATCGTTTTTCCTCCTTAGTTCATATCGTCTTTTCTGAAGAAGAAATAGCCCATAAAGAGGCTTATTGCAGAAGCGGCAAGCGAAAACAGGATTACGGAAACTACCGTTTCGGGCTGAAGCGATGTGCCGTAAGAGAAATGATATTTCCCGTCAAGTCCATAAGTAACCCATATATCAGTCTGATAAAGCATAGAGATAGAAGTCATTCCAAGCCACGGACTGCTGCTTTTCATCGAAAGATACCAGCCGAACATATACACCGCAAAGCCTGTTGCCATAACGCCTGTCATATTCTTCATAAGGAAAGAAATAAACACAAACTCACAGCCAAGCCTGAGCAGCGGAAAAACAAGCAAAAGACGGCGAATTATAATTTGTCCAACGGTAATATCATTCCCCCAGCCGAGCATTACAGTCGCTGTTATATCCGGTATTGTCATCAGAATAAGCGTGCCGAGAGTTCCGATAATAAGACAGGGAATCGCTCTTCCAAAATATACTTCACTGCGGGTGTGTCCGCCCATAAGCTCATAGTATGACGTTTTGTCGGAGAAATCCGCAAGGCAAATCTGTGCGGTCAGCGTAAAGATATAAACCACCGAAATCATGACGTATGAAGTATCCGGCACCGAAGCGAAAATGCCCGCGTTTTGAATCAGCTCCGGAGTTGTTTTTACAGTGAAAAATGTCGCCATTATCTGAAGCAGAACAATACCGATAAAAACAAAATGTGATATGCCATATTTCGGCAGCATATAAAGCTGACCTTTCAAAATATCTTTCATATCCGCTCCTTACTTCATATCTCTTTTTTTGAAAAGCACATAACCGATTGCCAGACACGCCGCACCAATAAGCACCGATGCCGCAGCTGTACCGATAATAAGCGAATGGTCGAGTGCAGTTTCATATACAATTACGTCCTCGCCGTTCACATATCCGTAGCTGTAATCGGGAAATCCTGTAACGCACATCAGGTTCGTCACTCCAAAATGCCATGTTAATTCAATGTCGGATTCTATTCTAAAAATTGAATCTGCAAGAACTACACCGTTAATAAGCAAATAACCGAGTATAGCACTCAGTCCGCTGCTTCTCACTAAAAACGTAAATAAGCTAAGCTCGCAGGTAACGCGGAAAATCGGCAGAAACGCAAGCAGGTTACGAATCATAACCCACGATAAATCCGCAGAATAGCCCCAACCGTTTATCGCCGAGCATATACCGAGCGGCACAAACATCAGCACAACGCTGGCAGCTCCAACCCATATAAGGCTCGTGATTATTCTTCCGAAATAGACAGCGAACCTGTTGTGTCC
>JBJESA010000241.1:0-1900 GCA_051882535.1 Oscillospiraceae bacterium | reverse complement strand
AAAGAGTTTTTATATTTTTATCCTCTAAAATACGCGAGGCGATTTCTCCTGAAGAAACGCTTACGGGAGTAATCTTTGCTGCCTTTTTTGTCACAGCCACATCGGTTGTCTGTAAAACCTCTTTTTTAACGGGTTGAGCAATTGATTCTTCAACAGTTTCTGACATTTCCGGTGCAGCCACAAGCTGCCCCTCTTTTTCGCCGAACAAGCGTATTACTCCACGCTGAATCCAGAAAGCAGCTGCATCTTCCAGTTCGCCTGCTTCGCAGAAATTAAGTTCCTCACGAAGTGTGTCCGCAGTAAAACTTTCGCCACCGTGCCTTAGGAGAAACAAAAGGAGCTTCAAAGCATTTCCGCTTGCCAGTTTAATGTATTTGTCAACTACGCTCGAGGGAACAGCAAAAACACTGTTCCACTCTCCTATATTCAATGAATAATTCATACTATCACCTAAAAAACATTCTATAATTTATTTTACCACAAGTCCGAAAATTTTTCAATAGCAAATTTATCGTTTTCCCAAAGACTTCCTCAAAGTAGCTTGAAGAAGCAATACCGCAAGTATTATTATCACCAAAAGAAGTGTTGACATAGCTGAAAGTCTGTAAAGGTAAAATACTTCACTGAACAAAAATGCAGCTGCAGAAAATAATCCAAGCAATATTGCAAACATTGCGGCTCTTCTCTTATTGAACGGTTTGCACGTGTTCCACAGTCCTCCAAAGAATGCGGCAGCTGTGATAAAAGCCGCCATTGTCGTCACATCTTGATTTGACAGCGAAAAAATAATATCAAGCACATTTAAGGCAGCCACGCCCACTGCTGCCGAAGTCCCTACCGGAAGAGCCTTGGTCATAATATTTTTAATGAAAGACCCTGAAATACGGTTTGTGTTAGGTTCCAGTGCCAGAAAGAATGAAGGAATACCAATCGCAAAAGCACTGATAAGCGTGAGCTGAACAGGCATAAGCGGATAATTCAGCGGGAGAAAGAGATACAAAGTTGTCAGCAGTACCGAGAAAACAGTTTTCGAGAGAAACAGGGTTGACGACCTCTGGATATTGTTGATACAACGGCGTCCCTCCTGCACAACAAGGGGAATGGAAGAAAAATCCGAGTCCATCAGCACCACTTGGGATACAGTTCTGGCAGCGTCGCTTCCTGTACTCATCGCAATTGAACAATCTGCCTCACGGAGAGCGAGCACATCGTTCACCCCGTCACCTGTCATTGCTGTTTTGTGTCCCAATGCTTTCAGAGATTTTATCAGGAGAAGCTTCTGGTCAGGGTTTGCCCGACAGAATATGGAATACTTCTCGCAGATGTCGGGGATAAGTTCATCGGGTACTTGTGATAAATCAACAGCGTTTTCGGCGTTGGCAAGATTAACGCGTCTTGCTATGCTCACTACAGCAGGGAGAGCATCGCCGCTGATGATTTTGACATCAACACTCTGAGATGCAAAGTATTCCAGAGTTTGTTTGGCTGTGGGTCTGATAATATCGGAAAGCGTGATTATTGCCTTAACATCAAGTTCATCAGGTAAAGAATTGCCGTTGAGCGGCTTAGCCGAGTGTGCCAGTACAACAACACGATACCCATCGGCATAGAATGCTTCGCACTTTTTTAAAATTTCTCCGCTGCAATTTGGGCAGACAAATTCCAAAGCTCCCAGAACCAGCGTCCCACCGTTCTCAAGCTGTACAGCACTATATTTTCTTGCAGAAGAAAAGGGAATTTTCCTTTTTACTGCTAACGAATCATTGGCAGGGAATTTCTCGGCAATTGCCTTCAGGGTTGAATTTCGTTCGGGAAATGCACCGACAAAATCTGCAAGAGCCTTTTCTTCATCAAATCCGTCATCAGTCGTGACAACTTTCGAAACATTGAGCTTCCCCTC
>JBJESA010000240.1:0-8180 GCA_051882535.1 Oscillospiraceae bacterium | reverse complement strand
AGGGGGCAGACTGTAAATCTGTTGCGTTTCGCTTCGGTGGTCCGAATCCACCCGCGCCCACCATATTTCAAGGCGTCCTGCAGTAGTGGGGCGTTTTTGTTTTATGCGGAGGGATTCCCCCGCGTTTTCCACAATTAAAGCCGGTGGGTTTCCCTATTCCGGCGGGTTCCCCCATTATAATAGGTGGGGGCAATGGCACGGCGGGTGACATTCTCCCCCAAATTGCTCTATCACCATAAGGAGGTCTGTGCATTGAACAAGCTGAACAATTTGAAAGCTGCTCTGAAGTCCCTACGAATCAAGAATTTTTTGCTGCTTACTGTTGCGGGAATAATCAACGCGGCGGGTATCACCATTTTCCTCGCACCGGTGAAGCTCTACGACAGCGGCATTTCGGGTACGTCAATGCTTATCGGGCAGGTTACCCCCGACTACATCACCCTCTCTATGCTGCTGATTGTGCTGAACGTCCCGCTGTTCATCGTCGGACTGAAACGGCAAGGTGCGACGTTCACGATTTACGCGATTTACGCGGTGGCTATCTACTCCATCGCGGCTTGGCTGATTACCGATATTCTCCCGATTGACGTGAGCTTCGCTTCGCCGCTGGCGGGGCAGGATTTGCTGCTGTGTGCGTTGTTCGGCGGTGTGATTTCCGGCATTGGCAGCGGTCTTGCGATTCGTTCGGGCGGTGCTATGGACGGTATCGAGGTTATGGCGGTTATTTTCGCGAAAAAGCTGGGGCTTACGGTAGGCACGTTCGTGATGATATACAATGTCATTCTGTATATCGTGTGCGGTATTGTCCTCAACAACTGGATTTTGCCGCTGTACTCCATTGTCACATATTTTGCCGCTCTGAAAACCATCGACTTCATTGTCGAGGGTATTGACCGTGCGAAGTCGGCGATGATTATCACGGCAAATCCCGATGAGATTTGCACCGCACTCGCCGAGGAATTCGGCACGGGAATGACCAAAATGCCCTGCGAGGGCGGTTATCTCCGCGAGCCGAAAACGATAATCTACTTTGTCATCAACCGTTTCCAGATAGGCAAGCTGCGGAATATGGTTCACGATATCGACCCTTCCGCCTACATAACTATTACGGACGTTGCCGATGTCTTTAAACGCAACAACTGAAACACATGAGAGGTTTTTATGAGAAGAATCGCAAAATTCGAGAAAGTAAGCCTTACACAGTTCATAGACGGCTGTGCACGAGAGGACAGCAAGCAGATTCACGAGGGAATAAAGCTCCCGCACCGTGCGACAACAGGCTCGGCGGGGTACGACTTCTATGCTCCGTATGATATTGTGCTTGCGGCGGGTGAAACGGCGAAAATCCCCACTGGAATCCGCGTTCGGATTGCGGACGGCTGGCTGCTGTCGCTCTACCCGAGAAGCGGGCTTGGCTTTAAGTATCGGCTACAGCTTGACAATACGGTTGGTATAATCGACAGCGATTATTACAATTCGGATAACGAGGGGCACATTTTCGCGAAAATCACCAACGACTCCCGCGAGGGAAAAACGGTGACAATCCCCGCGGGAACTGCGTTTATGCAGGGCATCTTCACCGAGTACGGAATCACCGAGGACGACGACGCGGACGGTGTACGAAACGGCGGCTTCGGCTCGACGACCTGATATTACAACCAAAGACAAACCCCCACGAACAGTGCGTTCGTGGGGGTTTCGTTTCGACAAAAATTGACAAACAGACCAGGTTATGGTATAATGTAAGAGCCGGCTCTCCGGACGTTTTAAACGAAAGGAGGTGCAAGTTTGTTATGTCCCTAACCCAATTCATAGCATCCATCGAAGCAGGTATTTTGGCAAATCTCCTTTATTACATCATCTGCAAGTGGCTTGATGGAAACGATTAAAAGTCGGTAAGCCCTAGCACAGAAAACGCCCCCGAAGCGGCCACTTCGGGGGCAATTTTTGCAAGTTTGCAGAAACCCTAACCCTGTTTCTACAATCCCATTATAGCACAATATAATTCACTTGTCAAGTAAATTAGCAATTTTTCTTTGTAAAGCAAGCTGAAAAGCCTATCCCCCGAGGCTGCCACCTCGGGGGATAATTTTGTGAGCCGTTTGTAAAAATAATAGGGTTTAGTTTTACACTGTCATTATACCACATTATTTTTTATTTGTCAAGTAAAACGCGAATATTTTTTATATGCTTCTAAACCTATCCCCCGAGGTGGCCGCCTCGGGGGATAATTATTGTGCATTGCTTTGTAATAATAGGGTTTAGCTTTTACGTTGCCATTATACCACATTATTTTTTGTTTGTCAAGCACAATGACGTATTTTCTTAGAAAAATAAGACAGCAAAACCCCTCTCCCGAGGGAGAGGGGCGAAAGTTATGCAACTTTTGGAATCAGCGTATCGACTAGAATTAGCCGAGGAGCTGCAGAATGGACTGCGGCTGCTGATTTGCCTGAGCCAGCATGGACTGAGCAGCCTGCTGGAGAATGTTGAACTTGGTGTAGTTCATCATCTCGGAAGCCATATCTGTATCGCGGATAGCAGACTCAGCCTCGGTGAGGTTCTCAGAAGTGGTGGTCAGGTTGGTGATCTTGTGCTCAAGTCTGTTCTGGATAGAACCGAAGGAAGCACGTACCATAGAGGTCTTGTTGATAGCCTTATCGATCTGGTCGATAGCGTAGTTAGCGTCCTTCTGAGTAGCAAGGGACAGGTTCTCGGTGTTCAGACCGTCAGCACGAGCGGAGAGGTTGAGGTTAGCCTTAAGCTCGCCCATATCAGCTGTCTTGTCGGAGTTGTAGTTGAAGGTGAAGTTTACGCTGTCCTTAGTACGAGCACCGGTCTGGAGAGTGATGTTCTCTGCGTAAGTAAGGATTGCAGTAGACTTGTCGTAGCTGTTGGACTGAGATACCTTGCCGCTGCCCGGCTCGATAACCTCGATCTGAGCTGCCTGCTTAGGAGTGAAGCTTGCTCTGGATACGTTGTAGGTTACGGTTGCGGTACCAGCAGCTGTTGCATTTGCACCAAGGTCAGCCGCCTTACCGTTGGTAATACCGCCGAGAGTAGCAATCTTGGTTCCGTCAGCAGCGTTTGCACCCTTAGCTGCGTAGTTGATTTCACCGGCGTTGTTGATGTAGATAGCACCGCCGTCTTCGGTATCGCCAATCTTTGCCCATGCATCAGCAGCAGTAGGAATAGGAACGTTGTTTACCTTCAGACCTACGGTCTTCGAGCTAGCAGCGAGGGTAATGTCTACCTTCAGGTTGTTGAGTGCGTTCATACCGTTAGCAGCACCCTGGCTTGTAACAGAGTCAGCTTCCATTGTCAGAGTAAGATTTTCTCTAGCTTCATCAGCTTCATCAGCGGTAGTGGTTCCGTAGTCGGTTGTTGTACCTACAACAGCGGAAACAACGCCCTCTTCGTCTACAGAATTCTTGAACTTAACGGTAACAGTATCGCCGGTTACAACCTTAGTGGTGTCAATATGGATTGTAGCACCTCTGTAGTCGAAACCACCGTTGTCATCGTTAGTCTTGAGAGTACCCTTTGCGGAATCGGGCTTAGTCCATGTAACCTTACCGTCATCGCCTACAGAAGCGGTGAAAGTAACGATTTCTTCGTCCTGGTCGGTTATGAAAGCGTCCTTACCAATGCCGATTACATAGCCGCCTGTCCAGCCGAGCTGCTGTGCCTGACGATCAGCCTTGGAGTAGTCGATTCTGCCGTTGCCGTCAGCCTTGAGACCGTCGGACATCTCGCCGCCGTTGAGAACAACGGTGCCGTTGAAGTCGGTATCAGCGATCTGGTTGAGTTCGTCGTTGAGCTGGTCGAACTCGAGCTGGATAGCTGCACGATCGGTTGCGTTGTCGTATGTGCCGTTAGCAGACTCAGTAGCGAGTTCCTTCATTCTCTGAAGAATGCTGTGAGTTTCCTGAGCTGCACCCTCGAAGGTCTGGATCATGTTGATACCGTCCTGAGAGTTGCGGATAGCCTGGTTCAAGCCCTTGATCTGGCTTCTCATCTTCTCGGAAATTGCAAGACCTGCTGCGTCGTCGCCTGCACGGTTGATTCTGTAGCCGGAAGAAAGCTTCTCAGAAGACTTCTTCATGCCTGCTACGTTAGCGTTGAGCTTGTTGTACGCGTTAATCGCGTTCATGTTGTGCTGTACTACCATTCCCATAATAATTTCCTCCTTGAAATTAAATAGAATAAATTTGATTTTACCCGCCGGAATCTTTCCGATGGGCGCCGTGGTTAAATTCCTAATGTCGACCTTAGGAAAATCAGCTTTTCAGCTGTCACATCTATTATATCGGACGGGGGAAAGAAAACTTTAGTGTTTTTAGAAAAATTTTTTAAAAATTTTTTCGGATTTTGGTTAAAACGCAACACAGCACAAAGAAACGGCTTGCAATTCATTCGCGTTTGAGCGAACATATTAATTACAGGCTGGCGAGAAGCCCTCAGATACGAGGAACACGCTAGGCGGCTAGGCTTTGTGCCTGCCGCCCGACGTGTGACGAAGCAGATGAGGGTTTATCGCCTGCCTGATGAAAGGAGTTGTTATATTTTGGGAGAGTTACTTTTACCGAGGAAAAAAGTCGCGGCATACGCACGGGTATCGCTCGAAACGGACAGGCTGGCTCATTCGCTTTCGGCTCAGACGGAATACTACACAGGGCTTATCTGCGGCAATCCCGACTGGGAATTTGTCGGAATCTACGCCGACAGCTTCATCAGCGGAACGGACGCGTCGCGGCGGTCGGAATTCCGGCGGCTTATTTCCGACTGCGAAAACGGCAGGATAGACCTTGTGCTGTGCAAGTCGATTAGCCGCTTCGCCCGAAACACGGTTGACCTGCTCGAAACCGTCCGCCGTCTGAAAAGGCTTGGCGTTGAAATCCGCTTTGAAAAGGAGAACATCAATTCCCTCTCCGAAGAGGGCGAACTGCTGCTGACTATCCTCGCGGGCTTCGCACAGGAAGAAAGCCGCTCGATTTCGGACAATGTGAAGTGGGGAATACGCAAGCGTTTTCAGTCGGGGAACGCCGTAATGCACAACAAGGCGGTTTTCGGCTACCGATACGATGGGGAAAAATATGTAGTTCAAGAGGAGGAGGCAGAGGTGGTGCGACTGATATTTGACGAGTATATCAAGGGCGTTCCTCTGCGGAAAATCAGGGAAAATCTGCACGAAAGCGGCTTCAAGACCACACGCGGCTTTGATTTCTCACATAATCAGATAAACTACATTGTCCACAACGAGATTTACGCGGGGAATATCGTATTGCAGAAAACGTTCGTCCGCGACTTCATCACCCACGCAAAAGCCCCCAACCGCGGGGAGCTGCCGCAATACAGAATGTGTGGCGTTCACGAGGCGATAGTAAGCGGGGAAATCTTCGCCGCCGCAAGCGAAGAAGCCCGCCGCCGTGCGGGGAAAAGGTCGGTCTGTTGTTTCTCGGGAAAACTGATTTGCGGTATCTGCGGAAAGCCGTTTTCGCGTTTCTCCAACTATGGAAAATACGCCCGCTGGCACTGTCGGAAATGCGATAACGCACGGCTGAAAGAGGACAGGCTAAAGCGGCTTTTCGCTCTTACGGACGAGGAGATAAGGGAGAGTTTACTGAAAGTCACCGTTTATCCAAACGGCGGGCTGAACGCCGAATATTATGATGGGAGGACTGAAATATGGCAGTACGAGTAACAGAACTTCCCGCAACAAAGCACCGCTTTACGGCAACCCCAATCAACAGCGTGAAACGCCGCCGCACCGCCGCATACGCACGAGTTTCGACAGACCACGCCGACCAGATTACAAGCTACGCGGCACAGGTGGACTACTACAAGAGCTATATTCAAAGCCGCAGCGATTTGGATTTCGTGAACATCTATGCCGACGAGGGAATCACGGGTACTTCGACGGTACACCGCAAGGGTTTTAAGCAGATGATTTCGGACGCACTGGACGGGAAAATAGACCTTATCATCACAAAATCCGTGTCACGCTTCGCCAGAAACACCGTGGACAGCCTGTCTGCAATACGCCTGCTGAAAGAGCACGGCGTGGAGTGCTATTTTGAGAAAGAAAACATTCACACTTTCGACAGCAAGGGCGAGCTTCTGCTGACGATAATGTCGAGCATTGCTCAGGAAGAAGCACGCTCCATCTCGGAGAACTGCACATGGGGACAGCGAAAGCGTTTTGCCGAGGGAAAGGTTACTGTGCCGTTCTCGCGGTTTCTGGGGTATGACCGCGGCGAGGACGGCAGCCTTATTATAAATAAGGAAGAAGCCGAAATTGTTCGGAGAATATACGAATTGTTTCTTAGCGGAGAAACGCCCTACGGGATAGCGAAACTGCTCACCGCGGACGGCATACCCACTCCCGGCGGCAAGGAAAAGTGGAGCAAAGAAGCCGTTCGGAGTATTCTCACCAACGAGAAATACAAGGGTGACGCACTTTTGCAGAAGGTTTTCACGGTGGATTTTCTCACCAAAAAGAAGAAAATCAACGAGGGCGAAGTGCCGCAGTATTATGTAGAGGGAAACCACGAGGGCATAGTATCGGACGAGCTGTTCGAGGCGGTTCAGGCGGAATTCGACAGGCGAAGCGAGGCAAGCGGAAAAAATAACGGCTCGGAAATTTTGCCGAAGATAGTTTGCGGAGAATGCGGGGGATTTTTCACCCGAAAAGTCTGGCATTCCACCAACAAATTCCGCAGGGTAATCTGGCGGTGCTGCCGTAAATCCGAGGGGTGCAGATGTACCCATCTGTTGGAGGAGGAGATAAGGCTGATTATCGCCAAGGCAGCGGACAAGCGACAGTCCGAAAGCGGGGAGAGTGTGGCAATCGAGCGGATTGTGGTATTCGACAAGAGCGATATTCTTGTGATTTTCGGGGACGGCGAGGAAATACGGGCAGATTTGACGGGAAACGACTATGGGAATGGTAGTACAACACAACATGAACGCGATTAATGCGTACAACAAGCTCAACGCTAACGTAGCAGGCATGAAGAAGTCTTCTGAGAAGCTTTCTTCCGGCTACAGAATCAACCGTGCAGGCGACGACGCAGCAGGTCTTGCAGTTTCCGAGAAGATGAGATCTCAGATCCGTGGCTTGAACCAGGCTATCCGCAACTCTCAGGACGGTATCAACATGATCCAGACTTTCGAGGGTGCAGCTCAGGAAACTCACTCCATTCTGCAGAGAATGAAGGAACTCGCTTCCCAGTCCGCTAACGGCACTTATGACAACGCAACCGACCGTGCAGCTATCCAGCTCGAGTTTGACCAGCTTAACGACGAACTCAACCAGATCGCTGATACCGACTACAACGGCACTATTGTACTGAACGGCGGCGAGATGTCCGATGGTCTTAAGGCTGTTGGCGGTGAGTTCAACTACGCAAACAAGGCAGGTCAGGTTGCAGCTTCTAACGCAGCAGCATTGGTTGACGCTCAGAAGGCTGCTGATGATAAGATCGCAGCTGCTCAGCAGGAAGTTGACGCTGCACAGGCAGCTCTCGACGCTCTCGGAGCAGAGGACGTTTCTCTCGGCGGCAACGGTGCAAACTGGAATTCCGTTGATGATCACGAGTATAACAAGGCTGCTGCTGACGCTGTTTGGAAGAAATTGTTGATTACCGATGACGGCACTGATTCAGGTAATGTTGATCTTTCTAAGGTTACTGAGGTTAGCATAACTTTTGAGAAGCAGGACGATGGCACATGGGCTATCCGTGACGGTTATGACAACGCAGGCAATACATATACTGCTGCCCAGTTGGGTGATGCTGTAACGGGTGTTGCAAACAGAGCAGACCAGACCAATAAGGGTCTTGGCGGTTTTGAAGCAACCCTTGAAGGCGGTGCAAAGCTGAACGCTATCTTTAACGATACCGTTGCTAAGGAAGGCGATACCGTAACCTTAACACTTAAGAACGCTCCCGAGAGCATTTACGCTCCGTCAAACGCAGGCTTCGCTGACAACAGCGTTACATACGCAGGCGGTTCTGCTGATACTGTTACAGTAACCGGTAATCCCGGCGTTACTGTAAGCATTACAGACGCACAGATGACCGCAGATAACAAGGCTCTGCTTGATAACCTCTTTGGCAATGAAACTAACGGCAAGTTGGTAGTAAATTACAGTGCGGTAGATGGTGCAATTGGTCACG
>JBJESA010000239.1:0-1905 GCA_051882535.1 Oscillospiraceae bacterium | reverse complement strand
CTCGTGCGGTGATCCTTCGCGAGGGTGTAGGGCATAAATACATAAGAACGAATCTGGCTGCCCCACTCGATTTTCAGCTGATCGCCCTTGATGTCGGAAATCTTGTCAAGATGTTCCTGTTCCTTAATCTGGACGAGCTTACTCATCAACATTTTCATAGCGTATTCGCGGTTTTGTACCTGAGAACGTTGAGTCTGGCAGGCGGTAACAATACCGGTCGGCTTGTGGATAATACGTACAGCCGAGCTTGTCTTGTTGACCTTCTGACCGCCCGCACCGCTTGCACGGTATACTTCCATTTCGATATCTTCGGGACGGATTTCAACGGAAATATCCTTGTCGATTTCGGGCATTACTTCCACGGAAGCAAAGCTGGTGTGGCGGCGTCCTGCCGCATCAAACGGGGAAACACGCACCAGACGGTGAACGCCGTGTTCCGACTTTAAAAAGCCATACGCATTAAAGCCCTCAATACGGATAGAAGCACTCTTTATACCGGCTTCTTCACCGTCGAGAATATCGAGTATTTCGCATTTGAAGCCGTGTCTGTCCGACCACTTTGTATACATACGCAGCAGCATTGACACCCAGTCCTGTGCCTCTGTACCGCCGGCACCCGCGTGAAATGCGAGCATAGCGTTGCTGCTGTCGTACTCTCCGGTCATAAGGGTGGCGAGTTTCTGCTCGTCATAGGTTGCCTTGACGGCTTCGGCGAGGGCGTTTACCTCGTCTACCATAGTTTCATCGTTTTCTTCTTCGGCAAGCTCAATCATTGCGAGGACATCATCACGGTCTGTGCAGAGCTTCTCGTAAGTGCTTATAGTCTGCTTATACTTGCCAATCTGCTGGAGAATGGACTGCGACTTGTCGGGGTCGTCCCAGAAAGTAGGCTCGGTGGTCTTCATCTCCAACTCATCGAGTTTTATCTTTATTCCGTCAAGATTGAGTGCCGAACGCAAATCTTTAAGGTCAGGCTCCATTGCTTCCATAGCAAGACGGGTTTCATCATATTGTATCATAGTGAACTCCTTGTAGAATATTATAGTACATCATCTTATTGTATCACATTTTTACTTTTTTTTCAAGTACCCAAGCAAAATTTAATGAAAATCTTGACAACTGTCGAAAAAAGGGGTATAATATTCTCAAGAACTACTTTCAGGAGGGCTTCTTTATGGATTTGCAAGTGCTTAAGGGTTTGAAAAAGAACTTTATTTTAATGTCTATGCTGGAACTTGTGGGCGGACTTTTTATGATTGTATTCAGTCTACAGTCTTTAAAGATGATAGTAAGGCTTTTGGGAATTGTGGCAGCGGCTTATGGAGTTATCACGTTCTTTTCGTGGCTGATTAAGAAAGACAAATCGGGTACGGCGGGGCTTGTTGTTACTTCAATTCTTGGCGTGGTTGCAGGCGTTATGCTGCTTTTGCTGTACAACAGCATAATGGGTGTGTTCACTGTGGTGGCGGGTGCGTTTGTGGGAATTTTCGGAGTGGTGAAGCTTACGAATATGTTCTCCATGAAGAAAGCCGGCTTCAAGAAGTGGTGGATAATTCTGATTTTTATCGGATTGATTGCGGGGCTGGGCGTGTTAATCGGTTTGAATGTTACCCACTCCGACCAGGTAAATTCCATATTGATTGGCGTGGCACTTATCCTTGGCTGTGCAGCGGATATTGTGGCTGCGTCGGCTGCAACAGAAGTGGAGAAGCAGCTTTTGTCGGCTCCCGAGGTTGACGTTACCGATATTGCAACTACCGAAGATAAAAAGTGAATACTGTAAATTCCCTTTGATTGGCTAATCAAAGGGGATTACAGCTTGTCGAAAAAGTTGTTTTTTCTGCGAGAAGCGCCCCCCCCCCCCACCCCCCCCCCCCAAAGGGGGGGGGGGGATTTTTTTTTTCC
>JBJESA010000238.1:0-1908 GCA_051882535.1 Oscillospiraceae bacterium | reverse complement strand
ATTGCGTACCATTACAATAAGCTGGTTATCCGTAACTACGACAGAGCAATTGATGTCCTCGGTGCAGACCATCACGGCTATGTAAAGAGAATGAGAATCTGTCTGCAGGCTATGGGTATTGATGAAAAGCGTCTTGACGCGGTTATCTGCCAGATGGTAATGCTGGTGCGTGACGGCAAGCCGGTTAAACTCTCCAAGCGTTCGGGTAAGGCTATTACTTTGGCAACTCTGCTTGACGAAGTTCCGATTGATAACGCGAGATTCTTCTTCAATCTCCGCGACGCGAATACTCACCTTGACTTTGACCTCGACCTTGCGATTGAGGAAAGCTCGAAGAACCCTGTGTTCTATGTTCAGTATGCACACGCTCGCCTTTGCCGCGTAATTGAAAAGCAGGCAGAGAGCGGTGCGAAGTACAACGGTGGAGCGATTGACTTTACTGAAGCGTCCGAGTTTGCACTTATCAGAAAGATTGCCGAACTCCCCGAGCTTATCAACGAAGCCGCCGAGGAATACAGCCCCTTCAAGCTCACGAAATATATCTACGAGTTTGCACAGGTACTTCACAAGTTCTATGATTCCTGCGATATCAAAGACGCTGATGAAGCGACAAAACTCTCTCGTCTTGCACTTTGCGAGGCTTCGAGAATTGTAATCAAAAATGTTTTATCTCTCTTGAAGGTTGAAGCACCCGAAAAGATGTAAAAAAAGGAAACCGCTATGTTTAAGTCTGAAAAAAAGTATTGCCAAAAGTCTTTCTTAATAGCTCTTGCAATGGCTGCAGTGATGTTCTTACCGTTCGTTATTCTGGACGGCGGGTACTTCATCTTCTATGGTGATTACAATGCACAGCAGATTCCGTTTTTCAAGCACTCGGTGGAGATGGTGCATAACGGGACTTTTGGCTGGGACTGGCAGACCGACCTTGGTGCGAATTTCATAGGAAGTTACACCTACTATACGCTCGGAAGTCCGTTCTTCTGGTTTATGACTCTGTTTCCTGCGTCAATTTCCGAGTATCTTATGGCTCCGTTGCTTTGCGTAAAGATTGCATTGTTCTCTCTGTTTGGTTTTATGTACATCAGGAGATTTGTTGCAAAGCCGCAGACAGCACTCATTGGCGGTATCCTTTACGCATTTTCAAGCTTTAATCTCTACAATTTGTTTTTCCAGTTTCAGGACGCTATAATTTGGTTCCCGCTTCTGCTTATCGGTTTGGAAGAAGCGGTGGTGAACAAGCGTCGCGGTTTGTTTGCACTTGTGGTTGCACTTAATTGCTTTGCAAATTATTTCTTCTTTATCGGAGAATGTGTATTTCTTGTAATATACTTCCTGTGTCGTTTTGCAAGCGATAAGCGTTTCGATATTCGGATACGCGACTTCCTTGCATTGGCATTTGAAAGCGTTGTCGGTGTATTAATAGCGGGAATATTGTTTATTCCATCTATTTATCAGGTGTTGGACGTACCGCGTTCAACAAAAATCCTCACTGACTGGAACTTCCTGTTTTATGGCAGAGAACAGCGTTATGGATTGATTTTGGAGGGAATGTTCTTCCCGCCCGAAATTGCTGCTCGCAACAATATGTTTACCGAAGCGGGTGCAAAGTGGTCAAGCGTGGCACTTTATCTGCCGTTGTTCTCAATGGCGGGAGTGATTGCATTTGTCAAGGGGGCAAAAGGACATTGGGCACGTATTCTTATTGTGGTGTGTGCGTTTATGTCGTTTGTTCCGGGACTTAATGCTGCATTTACCCTTTTCAACGATAATTACTATACCCGCTGGTGGTATATGTTTGAGTTGATTTGCTGTTTAGCAACAGTGTATACTTTGGAGCATGAGGAATTTGATTTGAATTCCGGACTTAAGGCGTGCTCGGTAGTTGTGTTTATTACAACTGTGCTTGCT
>JBJESA010000237.1:0-1911 GCA_051882535.1 Oscillospiraceae bacterium | reverse complement strand
CACAACGGTTAGTATATTCGTGCGGCAATTTTTCTTTGTTGGAATCATAATAATGATTCTCACGGTGTTTATGTCGACTCTGTTTTCGTATAATCTTTCTGAGCCGATAATTCGTATCAGCAAGTCGGCAAAGGATTTACCCAAGGGAAAGTTTAACGCGAAAATTGAAAAGCATGATTATGAAGAAATTAAGCAGCTTGCTGAAACGCTGACCTCTGCATCAAGCGAAATTGCAAAGTCGGAAGACCTTCGTCGTGAGTTGATGGCAAACATCTCCCACGACCTAAGAACACCGCTTACTATGATCAAGGCTTATGCTGAGATGATACGCGATATTTCGGGTGAAAACCCCGAAAAACGTGAAAAACACCTGAAAGTAATCATTGACGAAACTGATAGACTGTCCTCGCTGGTTAATGATATTCTAGACCTCTCCAAACTCCAGGCGGGTGTCCAAGAGATGAATCTTGAAACGTTCAATTTCTCTGAAAGATTGTCGGGCGTTATCTCGAGATTTGATATTCTTAGAGAGAATGATGGTATTGTCGTAGATTTGCAGGTGGAGCCGGATATACTGATTACCGCTGATATCACCAAACTTGAGCAAGTAGTGTATAACCTCACCAATAACGCTGTAACCTATGCGGGCGATGATAACATGGTGATAGTCAGACTGTTTCGTAAGGGTAACATGGTACGTTTTGAGGTTGAAGATCACGGCGAGGGAATTTCGGCAGAGAATTTACCGTATATCTGGGACAGATACTACAAGGTGAGCGAGCGAAATAAGACGCATAAGCGTGCAAAGATGGGAAGCGGAATAGGACTTTCTATCGTAAAGAGTGTTCTGGAGCAGCATAATTTCTCATTCGGAGCGGAGAGCGTAGAAGGGCAGGGAAGTACCTTCTGGTTTGAAGCTCCCGAGTACAAGGAGATGCCGCCAGAGCCTGCAAAACCCCAGAAGAAAAAGCTGGAACTCAAGATAAAGAAGTAAAATCAGATAGCCCTTTGTATGGAAATACAGAGGGCTTTACTATTTAATTCACTAAATCGCATATCAGAAGCGTAAAAGTTATGTTTTACGCAATTATATTTTTCGAGAATTTTCTTTTTTAAAAACAAAAGGGGCTTGATAAACTCAAACCCCTCGCGTGTTATTAGATTAATCAGTTCTCGGGAGCCATCAGTCTTACCATAACAGCCTTCTGTGCGTGAAGACGGTTTTCAGCCTCGTCAAAGATTTCTGCAGCGTGCTGCTCAAATACCTTTGCAGTGATTTCTTCCTCACGGTGAGCAGGCAAGCAGTGGAGAACAATAGCGTCAGACTTAGCGGACTTCATAACATCGTCGTTAATCTGGTAGCCCTTGAATGCAACCTTACGCTTTTCAGCTTCGCCCTCTTGTCCCATTGAAGCCCATACGTCAGTGTACAGAACATCAGCGTCCGCGGCAGCTTCAACAGGGCTGCTGACGATCTTGAAATTGCTGTAGTCCTTTGCAAAGTCAAGAACCTGCTTGTCGGGGTAGTAGCCCTCGGGACAAGCGAGTGTAACGCTCATACCAACCTTCAGACAGCCAACTGTAAGGGAGTTTGCCATATTGTTGCCGTCGCCGATATAGCAGAATTTCAGACCGTCCAGCTTGTTCTTGTACTCACGGATTGTTTGTAAGTCTGCGAGTACCTGACAGGGGTGGCAGAAGTCCGTAAGTCCGTTGATAATCGGAATATTACCGAATTCAGCGAGATTTTCAACCTCGGACTGCTCAAAGGTACGAATCATAATACCATTGAGGTAGCGGGACAGAACGCGTGCAGTATCCTGTACAGGCTCGCCGCGTCCAATCTGGAGTTCCTTAGAGGAGAGAAAGAGTGCCTGACCGCCGAGCTGATACATACCGGTTTCAAAGGAA
>JBJESA010000236.1:0-8373 GCA_051882535.1 Oscillospiraceae bacterium | reverse complement strand
TATTAGTATACGTATGCAGAGGGGTGCGTTAGCACCCCTCTGCACTCCCCGTTCTGGGGGCAAGCCCCCAGACCCCCACAAAGGTTTTTCGGCAGACTTTGCCGCCTTGTGTATTGCACAGGGCGGTTTTTCTTGTGGCGGAATGTTGGATTCCAGCAAAAACGTAATTTCAATTCAAGGCAAAAACCTATTGACAACAGAAACAGTGTGTGGTATAATTATGGTGTCGTGGGGGTGTAGCTCAGCTGGGAGAGCGCTTGCTTCGCATGTAAGAGGTCAGGGGTTCGATCCCCCTCATCTCCACCAGTTTTAAAAAATCCCATCAGCTTTGCTGATGGGATTTTTGTAAAACGCAATGGTATTTTTCAAGCCCTTTGGGCTTGAAAAATACTCATTGCTAGCATTGTTTTTGCTAGGTTTGTCCGAAGGACAATTCGTGCAAAAACAACGCACCCCTACCCAAGGTTTTGTAGCAGTATTACGTACTCGGAAGTGGCGAAATCTTTTTGGTAACGATTAGACATGATGTAATAAGAATAGCCCCTCGGCACTGCCGAGGGGTTGTTTGTATGTAGTGGTCGAAGTGTGTTGGAGCTTTTTTAGTTGTCGTTGATGGTTTTGTAGAGCTTGACATTCAATCATATTCTTATTCTTTAAAAAGGATTTTGTAAATCACAAAAACGGTTTTATCTTCGGAATTTTTTTTTTTTTCCTCCTTGACAAGCCGGGGAAAATGTGTTAAACTATTAATAACCTACTAAACCGATATGTAATAGGTTAAATAAAAACACTTGAAAGGGACAACTAAGATGATACAGGCAATAAAGAAGGCACTTCCTATTTTAATGACAGCACTGCTCTTGAGCGGTTGTGCGAACTCCGGCGTGGAGAACAGCAGTTCGGCTGACAATATGTACTCGTCAGACAGCGGGGAAGTCACGGATTCGGAGAATAAAGAGTTGGCGGCAGTACCCTACACCTTTACCGACTCGCTCGGACGGTCGGTGACGGTGTCATCGTTCGAAAAGACCGTCGTTCTCTCGGTAAGTCTGGCGGAAATCTGGCAGCTTTCGGGCGGGGTGCTTTTCGGCGTTACTGCGGACGTGTTTGATGCGGAGAATATCACGCTCTCCGAGAGCGTAATCAGCGTGGGCGACCTGAAAAATCCCTCCGCAGAAGCGATAATCGCAAGCGGTGCCGATTTCATCATACTCTCCTCGGCTATCGCAGGTCATACGAAGCTGGAATCCACCCTGACCGCCGCGGGGATTACTGCCGCATATTTCGATGTCGAGGATTTCGAGGACTATCTGGATATTCTGAAAATCTGCACGGACATCAACGACCGTTCCGACATCTACGAGAAGAACGGCGAGAGTATCCGCGAACGCGTGACAGCCGCGATTGACCGTGCTGCGAAACACAGTTCTCCGAAAATACTGCTGATGAGAGCCTACTCCACGGGAATAAAGGCGAAAGGCAGCGACAATATGACGGGCAAGATGCTTGCAGATTTGGGCTGCGTGAATATCGCGGACAGCGAGAGCTCGCTGCTTGAGGAACTAAGCCTTGAGGCGATTATCCGTGCGGAGCCGGACTTTGTATTCATCACGACCATGGGCGAGGACGAGGCAGCCGCCGTGGCACAGTATGAGAACACGCTCGGCAGCAATCCCGCATGGCAGGAACTGGCGGCGGTGAAGGCGGGACGGGTACATATTCTTCCCAAAGACCTCTATCACTACAAGCCGAACGCACGCTGGGGCGAGGCTTACGAGAAGCTCGAGGGAATCCTCTATGAGTAAAGGAAGATTTCCCTTTTGGGGGCGGGCGATACTGTGCTTGGCGGTGCTTGCGGTTGTCGCAGTGGTGGGAATCTGTGCGGGTACGGCTTGGATTTCCCCCGCGGAACTTTTCGCTGACTTGCTGGAAGCGGGGCAGTCGCAGAACGAGCGAATCGTGTTATATGTGCGGCTCCCGCGTCTATTGGCTACGCTGCTTGCGGGGTCGGCGTTGGCGGTTTCGGGTGCGATAATTCAGGCGGTTTTGGGGAATCCCCTCGCCGCACCCAACATCATCGGCGTGAATGCGGGAGCGGGGTTGTTCACCGTTATCTGCATTGCGGCTGTACCTACGGCGGCGAAGTTTTTGCCGCTGGCGGCGTTTCTGGGAGCTATGGCGGCGGTTTCCCTTGTGTACGGAATCGCGAAAAAAACGGGTGCTTCGCGTATGACAATTATTCTCGCTGGAGTGGGCGTGTCGAGCCTGCTCAACGCGATGATAGACGCGATTACAATGCTCAACCCCAATGCACTGGCGGGGATTTCCGCATTCAAGGCAGGGGGAGCGGCGGGAGTGACACTCTCCGCACTGTTTCCCGCGTGGATTTTCATTGCGGTGGGACTGTGTGTGGCGGTATTCCTCGGTCACGATTTGGACGTACTCTCGCTCGGGGAGAACACTGCACGCAGTCTGGGAATGAATGTGGGCGTTCTGCGGCTTGTGTTTCTCGCGACAGCGGCACTTCTGGCGGGAGCGGCAGTGAGTTTCGCTGGACTTATCGGCTTTGTGGGGCTGGTAGTTCCCCATATCGCACGGAAAATCGCGGGGACTAGCGAAAACACCGCGGTTATTCCCATCTGCGTGCTTACGGGCGGTGCGTTCCTTACGCTTTGTGATACTTTGGCGAGAACGCTGTTCGCACCGTATGAACTGCCGCTCGGGATTGTGGTGTCGTTCGTGGGAGTGCCGTTCTTCATCTGGCTTCTCATGCGTAAGAAAGGGGGGAAGCACGGTGCTTGAACTCAAAAACGTTTTGGGGGGCTATGGAAAGCGTCCTGTTATACGCGACATCTCCGTTTCATTCCCAAGCGGGGAGATTACCTCGATAATCGGTGCCAATGGCTGTGGCAAGAGTACTCTGCTGATGATGTGTGCGGGATTGCTGCCGCATACTTCGGGGCAGGTACTTCTTGATGGAACGGAGATTTCAGAGATGCCGCGAAACTCGGCTGCCAAGCGTATTTCTTACCTTGAGCAGATGAAATCGGGCGGGAGCATCACTGTGCGGTCGCTGGTTGGGCACGGGAGATTTCCGTATCTTGGGTATCCAAGACGGTATTCTGCCGAGGATAACCGGAAAATTGACGAGGCAATGGAGCTTGCGGGGGTTTCCGAACTCGCCGACAAAACGCTTAATGAACTCTCGGGCGGTCAACAGCAGCGGGCACATATTGCCATGACGCTTGCACAGGACACAGACATTATTCTGCTCGACGAACCGCTGACCTATCTTGACATCAGCCACCAACTCCATATAATGCAGTTGATTGTGCGGCTCAAGGCTATGGGGAAAACCATTATCGCAGTAATGCACGACCTTAATCTTGCACTTACCTATTCCGATAAAATCGCCGTTATGAAGGACGGCGAAATTCTCGCTTTTGGCTCCCCTCGTGAGATAGCGGGCGGGGAGGAAATCCCCGTGGCACTTGGTGTTCGTGTGATGTACAGTGAGCAGGCGGGGCAGTATTTTTTTGAATAAAAAAAGCGGGAACTGTCGTCCCCGCTTCAATTTCATACTATGGAGATTATTGGGTATGCTCCACAAGCCAATTCAGGATATCATCATAACCTAGATGTCCTGAAGCTACTCCAAGTCCTAATCCAATTAATTCACTTTGAGAGTATTCAGGCTCAATCCCGTTCAATTCAAGAAAAATAAGCATAGTGTGTATTCCTGCTCGCTTGTTTCCGTCAACAAATGGGTGGTTGGAAATAATCGAGCGGCACAATACGGCTGCCTTTGAAAGAATAGCAGGATATAATTCCTTACCGTCAAAGGTCTGAAACGGAGCGTTTAGAGCCGAGTCAAGCAAGCCGTTATCTCTTATTCCGTCTAAGCCTCCGGTTGCCCTTATCATCATTGAATGAACAGACAAAACCTGCTGTTCGGTCAATCTTATCATTTTGCAAGCTCCTTATACGCTTCGAGATTCTTCTCGATGAGCCGTTCGGAAATTTTCGCAACATCTTCATCAGGTGCGAATTGCAGCTTTTCCGCTTCGGAAAACTCCATTATGATATATCTCGGAACATTGTTTTTAAGAATAATAGCCGCACCGTTCTCATCAACCAGCCTTGCTACCCTTGAAAAGTTTTGATTGGCTTCGGTTATCGAAACCAACGCATTTGTATCTACCATCATTGAAATCACTCCTTGTATTATTTTGAGCACATAACCTCTCTGACTATATTATACACTAAAACTAGGAGAAATTCAACCTATTTCTGAAAATTAATTTTGAAATACCTTTGCCAATGTAAAAAATCCCCTCTTTCTCAATGTAGAAGAGGGGGATTTCCAACATCAATCCTTTTTCATATTTGCACGGAATGCCAGAATAGAAGCCACTACCACAACAACGGTATATCCCGCTATTATGAGCATATCCGGTCCGCAGTCGGCGATATTTCCCGCAACGGCGAGTCTTGCCGCCTTTACTGAGTGGTAGAACGGCAGAATGTTGCAGATGGTCTTGATGGCACCGCCGATTGATTCAACGTCCATCCAGATTCCGCCGAGAATAGACGCCGCAGAGATAATGATGGAGCATAGCCCCGGTGCCGCCTTGTCGCTGAACTTACTGCCGAACAGCAGCCCGAATCCGATAAACAGCACCATGGACGGAATAAGCGTTGCAACCGCTAGAAGAATATTGCCAATATTAAGCGATACATCGGTAATTGCTGCGATTATGCATGACGCACCGAACGTCACCAGACACTGGATAAGTGCGAGTATCAAAAGCGGCAGATAGTACCCGAAGATGAAATCCACTGCGGTCATTGGCGAAGCGTAAAGCCTTGTGAGAAAGGACGAGGTTCTGTCCTTTGAGGAGAGCAACGTTCCCATCAGCATCATAAACGTCAGTCCGAAAACGGTAACGCCGGCACAGAGGTTGTCGATGCGGAACACCGTCATATTCGCCTCGGGGGGAATGCTCTTATTGATTATGGTCATCAGTATCAGCATTATCACGGGGAAACCCAGACAGAACACGTAGCTTAACGGGTCACGGAGTATTTCCTTTAAATTTCTGCCTGCAAACGTTGTTATTCTCATAATACGCCCCCCTTTTCGGATTCTTCCGATTGTCTTGCTATTTCAATGAACGCGTCTTCGAAGCTGTCCTTGCCCGCTTTGGCTTTCAGTTCCTCGGAAGTGCCGACCGCACGGAGTTTTCCACCCGTCATAATCGCAATTCGGTCGCACAGCACTTCGGCTTCTTCAAGATAGTGAGTGGTGAGAATAATCGTCATCTTGCTCTTGAGAGCACGTATAACGTCCCACAGCTCACGGCGTGCCAGTACGTCCAGTCCGAGCGTCGGCTCGTCCAGAAAAAGTATCTTCGGCGAGGTGATAAGTGCCATCGCGATGCTGACCTTTCTCTGCCAGCCGCCTGAGAGAGTTTTGGTGCGTGAGTTCTCTTTCGCCTGAAGCGAGAAGTCCGCAATCATCTTATCCGCGGCGGCTTTGGGGTTGGCTACGCCGTAAATCTTCGCCATAAACTCCAGATTTTCCCGCACAGTGAGGTTGGGAGCAACTGCGGTTTCTTGTGTGGATACGTTGATGATTTTCTTTACCTCGGCAGGATTATCGATAATGCTGTGTCCCATAAGTTCCGCCGTGCCGCTTGTGGGCTTGGAAAGACAGGAAAGCATTCGGATGGTGGTGGTCTTGCCCGCACCGTTCACACCGAGGAGTCCGAACAATTCCCCCTTGCCTATTTTCAGATTAAGCTTGTCAACGGCCGTGAAGTCCTTGAATTTCTTGGTGAGGTCGTTTATTACAATTGCGTCCATATTTCTTCCTTTCATAAAAGGCAATCGTGTACAATCTTGCTGGCTGATTGTGCGGTGATGCCTTAATATACATTGTCGCACTTAACAAGTGCCATTCCCTTTTTCTCGTCGCAGAGAACAAGCACAGTGTCGCCGTCCTCTATTCCGAACAGATTAAGTGCTTCTCGGGGAATTGTCACCGTTCCGCCCTCGGCTACCTTGGTAATCCCGAAGGAGTATTTTCCGTCTTCGCCGTTGTTTTCCTGCGTCATTCTGAGCGGTGCATTTACCAGTGCGTCAAGGGACACCTTGTACAGTTTCGCAAGCTTGACGCATTTTTCAATATCGGGTAAAGTTTCGCCGCTCTCCCATTTCGCAACAGCTTGTCTTGACACTCCGATAATTTCGGCGATGTCCTCCATTGAATATCTTTCCTTAACCCTCATCACTCTCAGGTTTTCGCTTAATAGAATTGGCATACTGTATTCTCCCTTCCTGGTTGTAATTACATTATACATGGTTTTTGCAGAAAAATCAACCAACCCAACATTACAATCTTTGTTATAATCAGTTGCAGGAAATTTCACTTTCCACTGCTGAATCTTGGTCGGAGAAAAGCGGTGCGTGAGCTTAACCCTTAGCACTGTTGTCATGATTTACAAGAAATACCTACTATTCCACTGTGTTTTTTGGCTATTCTTCCCTATTTTTACAAATTTCTATAAAACCTATTGACAAACTAGGTTAATAGGTTTATAATAAAACCAACCTACTTAGTAGGTATTTCAGAAAGAGAGATAGAAAACAATGAGAGATTCAACAGACAACTTTGAACTGCTCGTGAGAGCAAACTTTCGTTTTGGACGATGTCGAATGTGTGCGTATTGATAAACAGCTTGTTAGACAAACCATAAACAGGCTTGCGAGAAAGGTGCAGATGTGCCTTTATCGACAGCATGAAAACGAAAGAGGTACTTATTATGAAAAACAAATTCTTTAATACATTATTAGCAGCGGCAGTTCTTGCAACATCTATCACAGCAACAGGCTGCACTAGCGATAAGGAGAGCGGCGACAAAATCACCCTCACCAACGTTTCCTACGACCCCACACGAGAGCTTTACGAAGCGTACAACACGGAGTTCGCGGAGTACTGGAAGGAAAAGACCGGTCAGGAAGTTGAGGTTACTCAGTCGCACGGCGGCTCGGGCAAGCAGGCTCTCGAAGTCGCGAACGGTCTGGAAGCCGATGTTGTCACCCTCGCACTTGAGTATGACGTAAACGCAGTCCGTGACGCGGGACTTATCGAGGACGGTTGGGTGAGCGAGTTCGGCAACGACAGTGCTCCCTACACTTCGACAATCGTATTCTTAGTTCGAAAGGGCAATCCCAAGAATATTCACGACTGGGACGATATTGTTAAAGACGGCGTTGGCGTAATCACCCCCAACCCGAAAACCTCTGGCGGTGCACGCTGGAACTACCTTGCAGCATGGGCTTATGCGGATAAGCTCTACAACGGCGATGAGGCACAGATAAAGGACTTTATCAAGAAGCTCTACAAGAACGTTCTTGTCCTCGATTCGGGTGCAAGAGGTTCGACAACCACATTTGTTGAGAACAAGCAGGGCGACGTTCTTCTCGCTTGGGAGAACGAGGCATATCTTTCAATTAAGGACTATCCCGATGATTACGAAATCGTCACCCCGAGCATCAGCATTCTGGCACAGCCCTCTGTTGCGGTTGTTGACAAGGTTGTCGACAAGAGAGGAACCCGCGAGGTGGCAACCGAATACTTGCAGTATCTCTACTCCGACGAGGCACAGAGAATTGCGGGCGACAACTACTACCGTCCCTCCAACCAGGCTATTTTGAAAGAATATGCGGACGTATTCAATCTTGACGTAAACCTTATAACCGTTCAGGACTTCGGTGGCTGGGAAAAGGTTCAGACAAAGCACTTTGCAGACGGCGGCGTGTTTGACGAAATCTACGAAAAAACAAATTAACGAAAATGGGCTGACATTATGAAAAAGGCAAGCAAGAGAGTAATCCCCGGGTTCGGGCTGTCGATGGGCGTGACGCTCTCAATTCTGAGCGTTATCGTCCTGATACCGCTCGCATCACTGGTGGTGTACACCGCACAGATGAATATAGGCGATATCATCGCAACTATCACGAGAAAACGCGTACTCGCGAGCTTCGGGGTGAGCTTCTCCACGGCACTTATCGCGTCGCTGATTAACGCAGTGATGGGTGTTATACTCGCTTGGGTGCTGGTGCGGTACAAGTTCCCGCTCAAGCGGCTGCTGGACGGAATGATTGAACTTCCGTTCGCACTGCCGACGGCGGTGGCGGGTATCTCGCTCACTTCGCTGACTGCCGACCAAGGGCTTATCGGAAAGTTCTTTGCGAACTTCGGCGTGAAAATCGCCTACACACGCATCGGAATTACGGTGGCACTGGTGTTTATCGGGATTCCGTTCGTGGTGAGAGCGGTGCAGCCGGTTCTTGAAAAACTGGACGCCA
>JBJESA010000235.1:0-30023 GCA_051882535.1 Oscillospiraceae bacterium | reverse complement strand
AGCTCACCGCTCACGGTCTGAACCTGCTCAACGGTCCCGGAAACGATATGGTTGCGGTTACAAACCTCGCTTCGGCAGGCTGCCACATGGTTCTGTTCACCACGGGACGCGGCACTCCGTTCGGAGGATTTGTTCCCACAATCAAGATTGCGACCAACAGCGACCTTGCTGCACGCAAGAAGAACTGGATTGACTTCAATGCAGGCTCTATTGTTACCGGCGATACGTTCGAGCAGAAGCTGGACGAGCTTGTTCAGCTGGTAGCCGATACCGCAAGCGGCAAGCAGACCGTAAACGAGCGTTACAACTCTCGTGAAATCGCAATTTTCAAGACAGGCGTTACTCTTTAATTTTTCGACAGGAGAAAAAGCTATGAAGAATTTTATGGATAAGGATTTCGTCCTCCAGACGGAAACCGCAAAGACTCTTTATCACAACTACGCAGAGGGTATGCCGATTTTCGACTTCCACTGCCACCTCCCCATTCAGGAGATTTACGAGGACAGAAAGTTCGCAAGCATCACCGAGTGCTGGCTGGGCGGCGACCACTACAAGTGGCGTCTTATGCGTGAACTCGGCGTTGACGAGAGCTACATCACAGGCGACAAGAGCGACTATGAGAAGTTCCTCAAGTACGCAGAGGTTATGCCTTACGCAATCGGCAACCCCATTTTCCACTGGACTCACCTTGAGCTTCAGCGTTACTTCGGAATCAACGACATTCTTTCTCCCAAGACTGCAAAGGAGATTTTCGACAAGTGCAACGAGAAGCTGCAGACTCTCACCGCTCGCAAGCTCATCACTATGAGCAACGTCAAGAAGATTTTCACAACCGACGACCCCATTGACGATTTGCACTGGCACAAGCTCCTCAAGGAGGACAAGAGCTTTGACGTGGAGGTTGCTCCCGCATTCCGTCCCGACAAGGCTATCAACATTGAGCTTCCCACCTACGTTCCGTATATCGCAAAGCTGGCTGACGCTGCTGACGTGAAGATTGACGGTATCGACAGCCTGTGCGAAGCACTCACCAAGAGAATCGAGTTCTTCGACAGCGTAGGCTGCGTATGCTCCGACCACGCTCTTGACGTTGTAATGTTCGCTCCCGCTACTAAGGAGACCGTTGACAAGATTGTCAAGAAGGCACTTGCAGGCGACGACCTTACACAGCACGAGATTGAGCAGTACAAGGGCTACGTTCTTGTACACCTCGGCAAGCAGTACGCAAGACTGCACTGGGTACAGCAGTACCACATCGGTGCACTGCGTAACAACTCCGCTCGTTATATGAGAGAGCTTGGCCCCGATACCGGCTTTGACGCAATCGAGGACCAGACATTCGCAAAGAAGCTCTCTATGCTGATGGACACTCTCGACAGCACCAACGAGCTTCCCAAGACCATCCTGTACAACCTCAACCCGCGTGATAACGAGGTTCTTGCTACCATCAGAAACTGCTTCCAGCAGGCGGGATTCGTTGGCAAGATTCAGTTCGGTTCGGCTTGGTGGTTCCTGGATCAGAAGGACGGTATGCAGAAGCACCTCACCGCACTTTCTCAGCTTGGTCTGGTAAGCAAGTTCGTGGGAATGCTCACCGACAGCCGCAGCTTCCTCTCCTACACTCGTCACGAGTATTTCAGAAGAATCGTTTGCAATATGTTCGGTAACCTCATTGAGGAGGGCGAGTACCCCAACGATATCGAAACAGTTGGAGCAATCGTAAAGGATATCTGCTACAACAACGCAATAGCTTATTTTGCTAAGTAATATGGCAGACCGACAATAAAGGCACATCTACTTCGTCAACGTCATCACGGCAGGCAACAGCCTAGCCGTGGTGACGTTTCCTCGTATCTGTACCTTTCTTGTCGGTCTGCACGTTTTCTATTTGAAATAAATTAAAGGGGCGGAAATTATTTATCTAGTTCTGTGCTATTTTATAAATTGCGTCCGCTATAGCGTTCCCCACAAGTTGTCCCGAGTAAACCGCTTCTTCGAGGGAGTTGCCGTGGCTGCCCACCTCAATCAGCAGTGCCCCTGTGGACAGGCTCTGGTTGTAGTTGCGGTAATCGAACAGGATAGGTCTGGCAAGGCTCGGATAACGCTCCTCGGCACAGTTCTGGATAAGACAGGCGAGTTTGAAATTCTCGAGATAGTCGGGCATATCGAACCATTCACTCTCGCAGCAGGAGATAATCATAAACTGTGCGGCACTCTTTCCGTCAATCGTCGCCACAGGAGCCGCCAGACTGCCGTCTGAGCCGCCTATTCCATCTCGGTGGACATCTATCACCACCTTGATAGAGGGGTACTCCTGAAGCGTTTTCTGAATGGTTTCTGCGGAGCGATAGTACGAGCCTGTGTACGGGTCGTCGTGAACGGTGCAGTCGTGTACGGACGAAATCCCCCGCTCGGCGAGTGCTTCGCATATCGCGTCCCCGACTGCGACAATGCTTCTATCGGGGTTGGACGAGCGGAGCGGGTAGTTCTTGTCGTACCAGTCCGCCGCAGGCAGAAAACTCTCCGAAGTGTGCGTGTGGTAAATCAGCACGGTGGGTTTGTCCGCGTCAATATCGAGATTCGGCAGCTTTGTGGCGGCATTTTCCAGCACAGAATTGAGAACATCGGTGCAGTTACGAACCTGAGCCCCGCTTTCGAGCGTTATGTACCCGCTTGAAGTGTATTTTCCGAAGTTGTAGCGGATTATCTTGCCGCTGTGCTCCGTGAATTTCGAGTAGTCCGTTGTGTCGCCGTTGTTCGAGCGGTTTCGGGTGATTACCGTACCGCGTTTTTGTTCGGGAAAAACGGGGTTGTTGGCGGGGATTTCCGAGTTGCTTTCAGATTCATTGGAACTTGTGGCAGATTGCGTGCTATTCGTGCTGTCTGTGCTGACAGGTCTGCTCTGCGAAGTGGACGAATTTCCCGCCTGTTCGCCCGATTGAGCGGGTGGCGAATATGTATCGGGGGATTGGGTGTTGGAATTCGGGTTCTCCGTCTGAGAAGCCGCCCTCTCGTCAATCGGCACTCCCGCCGAAACCAGAGCCGCCCCACGCAGAATCTCCCCCGCCGCCGACCCGGACCCCGCCAGAAACGGACAGCATATCGCCAGACAACAGATAATGATGGATTTGATTCTTCCCATTTTTTCGCCCTCCTGTAGCTTTTGTACAAGTATATTCGGGGGAGCGGGGAAAAAGTACAGGCAGCCCGACTTGACAAGCCACCAAAAAATAATGTACAATTAAAAGGGTGGTCACAAGCCTGTAAGATTTTCTTTTTTCTCACACATAGTTATATGAAACAGGCTTGTTATCAATAATCGGGAGGTGATGAAGTGGATGGAGTGCGGGACGAGGAATGGCGTGAGCTGCTTTGCGGCAACCCCGAAAAGGGCTTAAAGGCTCTGATGAAGCAGTACGGCGGGCTGGTTTACGCCGTGGTGAAACGCTGTCTTCCGGAGTTTTGTGAAGCTGACGTGGAGGAGTGTGCGGCGGGCGTGTTCAGCGAATTCTACCTCGAATTGGAGAAATACGACCCGTCAAAGGGCAGCATAAAGGCTTGGCTTTGCGTTATCGCACGGCATAACGCCTTAGACTTCGCCCGAAAGAATTTGCAGTCCTTGCCTTTAGAGGAAGAAATTGCGGTTTCGGAAACGACTTTGGAGAGCAATCTGGAGGAGTACGAACTGCGAAAAGCGGTTTTAGAAGCCGTGAAATCCCTCGGCGAACCCGACCGCGAAATTCTGCTGCGGAAATTCTACCTCGGCGAATCCTCAAAGCAAATCGCCGCACACCTTAAAATGTCGGTGTCGAATGTTGACGTGCGAACAAGTCGAGCAGTCGATAAACTTCGCAAAAACCTTAAAGATTGGGGTGAATAACTATGAAACACACTTTGGAAAAAACGCTTGGGGAACTTTCGCCGAGCGAGCTTGACCAATTTAATGATATTCTGCTGAGCGGCTTAAATTCAAGAATACCGCACGGCAAATTAAAGCGAATAGAAAAAATAACGTTTGAAAATATCGGAATTAAACATAAGAAACGGCGGTTGAATTATCGGATTCTTGTCCCCGTCGCAGTCGGATTGGTGCTTTGCTTCGGGGGAGCAGCTGTGGCTGCCGAAGCACGGGAATATAACGCCGCACTGGATTTCTTCTCCGAAAACGATCTCTCGGTGGAGGGCTTGAGCCGCACGGAGGTAAAGGCGGTTTACCGTGATATTTCAACGCAGAGTTTTACGAACGACAAAACCGTTGAGGTGATACGGAACTCTGTTCCGGGAACGGAAATTCTTCAGGAACAGCCTACTCCCGAGGAGCTGTCTACGCTCTGGAACAACAATCTCAACGCTGTAAATCTTCCGAAAATCGGCACGGAATACAAAATCGACTACAACTATAAAGATGACAACGAGGGAGTGACAAATTATCTTAATAGTACCGTGGAGTGCTTTCGCGATGGGAAATCCGTTTGGAAGAACGAGTTCGGACCGTTCCTCGTTGAAGGCTGCACTACGGTTTCGGGTGGAACAGTTGTGTGGGGTGCAACCGATTCCTTATCGTGGGAAGATACTATCTCGGGGTATGTTGCGTTTGTTGACGAGAGCGGCAAAATGCTCTGGCAGCGTCGCCTTGAACATGGCTTTAAGCACGAGTATATCGAGGCTGTTGTCGACAACGGGGACGGAACGTTCGCAGTTTTCGGATACGGATACTCCGATTGCCTTAGCTTTTCGGTATTTGATTTGGACGGAAACGAAATACGCTCCCGAAAAATGGAAATCGAAAACAATTGGGTGCTGAACGCCGCTCGCTTGGGTGACGGATATATGGTGCAGCTGAATAACGCAGCGGGAGAGGGAAACGCCGAAATTATAACGCTTGACAGTTACGGGAACATCACCGACAATATCGTCTACGAGGGCGAGGACTGCGACTACTATATTATGGATATGGCTGAATTTGAGGGCAGAATGTATCTTTCCGCCTACGCTGTTCCCAAGCAGACTGACGAGGGCGGCAGACACGAAATTGCGGGTATTCTCAATTACATTTTCAAGAAAAATAGTTTTGATATTTCCCCCGAAGAATTGACGCCGATTGTGCGTGATAATTATACCGCTGTGCTGCTCCTATGCGACCCAAACGGCGGCGAACCTAAGCAATTCTATTCCGCAAAGGGCTCGCTTGGTGGTAAGCTGACCGTGGAGAACGGGGAACTGAAATGGGACGTTAACAGCGTGATTGGGGCAGCGTATTCGCCCTACACAGGCTCGTTTTCAATCGCGGGTAATTGTCAGGTTTATCGGTATACGTTTGAAAGCTCGGGGAAGCTCGCAAAATGCGAAAAGACGGACGAAACAGTACCTTATTTCAGGTAATAAGCACGAACACCCCCGCCCAATATTGGCGGGGGTGTTTTCAATAAAAAAGGCTGCACGCATTGTGCAGCCTTTCGTGTTATTTGAAGTTGTACGATATTAGTACATACCGCCCATACCGCCAGCGGGAGCAGCAGCGGGAGCCTCAGGCTCGGGCTTGTCGGCAACAAGGCTCTCGGTGGTGAGAACCATCTCCGCTACGGAAGAAGCGTTCTGCAGTGCGGAACGAGTAACCTTAGCGGGGTCAACGATACCGTTCTTAATCATATCGCCGTAGGTCTCGGAGTAAGCATCGTAGCCGTAGCCTACAGTCTTCTTCTTGAGAATGGTGTCGATGATTACAGAGCCTTCAACGCCTGCGTTGAGTGCAATCTGACGAATCGGCTCTTCCAGTGCACGGAGTACGATTGCAGCACCTGTCTTTTCGTCACCCTCGAGCTTTTCGAGAACCTTTGTTACTGCAGGAATGCAGTTTACGAGAGCAACACCGCCGCCCGCTACGATACCTTCCTCAACAGCTGCCTTGGTAGCTGCGAGAGCGTCCTCGATGCGGAGCTTCTTCTCCTTCATCTCAACTTCGGTAGCAGCGCCTACCTTGATTACGCCAACACCGCCGGAGAGCTTAGCAAGACGCTCCTGAAGCTTCTCCTTGTCAAACTCGGAAGTGGTGTTCTCGATAGCGTTTCTGATTTCGGTAACGCGAGCCTTGATATCGGCAGCCTTGCCCGCACCGTCAATGATGATGGTGTTTTCCTTGGTAACCTTAACCTGCTTTGCAGTACCAAGCTGAGAAATCTGGGTGTCCTTGATATCCAGACCAAGCTCGTCTGTGATAACCTCGCCGTTGGTGAGGATTGCGATATCCTTAAGCATCTCCTTGCGTCTGTCGCCGAAGCCGGGAGCCTTTACAGCAACGCAGGTGAATACGCCGCGGAGCTTGTTGAGAATGAGGTTGGTGAGTGCGTCACCGTCAACGTCCTCAGCGATGATAAGCAGCTTCTTGCCGCTCTGTACAATCTGCTCGAGCAAGGGAAGAATGTCCTGAATAGAGGAAATCTTCTTGTCTGTAATAAGAATGTAGGGATTATCGAGAACAGCTTCCATCTTGTCGTTATCGGTTACCATATAAGGCGAGATGTAGCCTCTGTCGAACTGCATTCCCTCTACAACCTCGGAGTATGTTTCGGCAGTCTTGCTCTCCTCAAGGGTGATTACGCCGTCAGCGGTAACCTTATCCATAGCGTCAGCGATAAGCTGTCCTATGCTCTCGTCGCCTGCGGAAACGGTTGCTACACGAGCGATATCGGCAGTGCCTGCGACCTTCTTGGAGTTCTTCTTAATCTCTGCAACAGCGGCTTCAACAGCCTTCTTCATACCCTTCTTAACAACCATGGGGTTTGCTCCTGCTGCGATGTTCTTCATACCCTCGCGAACGAGTGCCTGTGCAAGCAGGGTAGCTGTGGTAGTACCGTCACCGGCAGCGTCATTGGTCTTGGTTGCAACTTCCTTTACGAGAGCTGCACCCATATTCTCGAACGGGTCCTCAAGCTCTACTTCCTTTGCGATAGTAACGCCGTCGTTAGTGATAAGCGGAGCACCGAACTTCTTTGCGAGAACGACATTGCGTCCCTTAGGACCCAGTGTAATCTTAACAGTGTCTGCGAGGGTGTCAATACCCTTCTGGAGTGCCTTTCTGGCTTCCTCTCCGTAAATAATGTCCTTAGCCATTGTAATTCTCCTCCTGATGTTTGAGATGTGATGGTATGCTATATTCAAAAACGTGTTTTAAGCATACCAATGGTTTGCCCAATGAATAACTCACTGTGCAGATTTAAGTTTTTCGGCTAATGCCGATTGCTTTGCTGATTACTTCTTGCCACGCTTAGCTGCAGGCTTTGCAGCTGCTGCCTTTGCAGCAGCGGGCTTTCTTCCGCGGGTTGCGGGTGCCTTTTCGGTAGTCTTAGCTGCGGTCTTTGCAGGTGCCTTTGCAGCGGTCTTTGCGGTGGACTTAGCTGCGGGCTTCTCGTCGGCACTCTCAACAACAGCGAGAATATCGTCCTGTCTTACGATGGAGTATTCCTGACCGTCTACCTTAACCTCAGTGCCTGAGTACTTGCTGATGAGAACCTTCTCACCAACCTTAACGAACATCTTAACTTCCTTGCCGTCTACCATTCCGCCGGGGCCTACTGCTACTACCTCAGCCATGGAGGGCTTCTCCTGTGCTGCCGCAGTGAGGATAATACCGCTCTTGGTGGTTTCCTCAGCTTCGACCTGCTTGATTACAACTCTGTCTGCCAAAGGTCTGATTGTCATAGTATATTTCCTCCTATAAAAAATGTCCTTTTCAGGTATCATTTTCGTTGTTTAGCACTCGTTCAATTTGAGTGCTAATTATATTTTACCCTATATTTGAAAAAAATCAAGGGGTTACGCAAGATTTTCACACACTTTTGTATACCTGCCCAAAACACTATACCTAATATTGCTATATATTGGCTATTTTATACAGTATCTTCCAATATAATATTGCAAAAATCCGGCGGATATGCTACAATAATAAATGCAATTACTTCTTGGAGGTATACTATGGAGAAAATTTCGATTTTAAGCACCCCGATTGATTTTGACAAAACCGACTTTTTCAGTCTGCTGTCGCTGTCGGTGGGCTACGCAATAAGCAAGCAAACGGCAATGGGCGAACTTGTCATCGGGGATAGCGGCTGGAATGTCGATTTGAGAAACGGCGAAATTTCGTTCGGCGATAATAAGTTCCCCTGCGGAATACTCGGCTCGGAGAGTTACGTCAGCAATACGTGGCTGTGGAGCTGGGCACACACGGAGGGCGGTCTTCCCGAGAATGCCGCCGCCCCCTCTCGCCGTGCGAAACGCACCCTCGGCGACTGCCCCGAATTCACCACTGCGAAATTCGAACTGGACGAAATCCACACAGGCCACAATCTCTCAATGGTTGCGATGGGCACATCGGAGAAAAACGTGTGCTACTACCGCTGCCCTTATACCGACGGAGCGTTGTTTGTTCAGATTGAAAATCTCCCCGAACAGGTTTTTGAGCCGCTGTCGCTTCGCGAAATTGCAAGCCGCTTTATGGAGATACTCGGCGGCTTCTACTGCGACCACCGTCTGCTTGCCGCGGGACTTCTCCACACAAACGGCTGCAAGTTCAACGAGGAGAACAACGGAATTGCGGGTGCAATCGTCTGCGAGCAGGACAGAATGACTCTCCGCTTTGACTTCGAGAACGTGGACGGACTCTGGCGTACAACCAATGTGCAATTAGGATAATGTGATAATTCCCGTCTGGGATTTTCACGCGAATTTCACGAACCGGACATTTAAACTCCACAAGTATGGGGTAGAATATAATCACAAGAGGGGATAAGAGATTAACCTCTCCCCCTCCTCCCAATTTCGCCAACCACCCTTTTCATATAATTACCAACCAAACCAACATCAGCACCCTGCGGAGTAATTCCACAGGGTGCTGATGTTTTATACGGGCGTTGTTTTCATCAAATAGAGGTAGGTGTCTTTGTGGCTATTCCTTACATAGGAATAGGCGTTTCGGCGAGTATTCTTTCCACAATCGCGGTGGACGAGTCGAACTCCTTTTGTCCTGCTGCCAGAATAACGCGGTGGGAGAGAACCGGCACTGCCACTGCCTTTACATCGTCGGGGACTGCGAATGCACGGTTGTTCATAAATGCCATAGCCTGTGCCGCCTTGAACAGTGCGATTGACGCTCTGGGTGACGCACCGAGTTTCACGTCGTTTCTGTTGCGTGTAGCGGATACTATCATCAGAATATACGCCTTTACCTGCTCGGAAACCGCCACGCGTGAAGCCGCTTCCCGCAGAGCAAGCAGTTCCTCAATCGTCATGACAGGGGAAACGGGAAGCTTTTGCGGCATCTTGTTCAGCATCGCAAGCTCGGCGTTGCGGTCGGGGTAGCCTACGGAAATCTTCATCAGAAAACGGTCAAGCTGTGCCTCGGGGAGATGGTAGGTGCCATACGTTTCAATTGGGTTCTGGGTAGCGAGCGTCATAAACGGCACGGGGAGCTTGTGGGTTATGCCGTCCACCGAAATCTGAAGCTCCTCCATCGCCTCAAGAAGCGACGACTGGACTTTCGGGGAGGTACGGTTTATCTCGTCCGCAAGCAGGAAGTTACACATCGCCGCACCCGCACGGTACTCTGTGTTTCCGGTTTTCTGGTCGATAACCGTATATCCGATTACATCTGACGGCATAAGGTCGGGCGTGAACTGGATTCTTCCGAAACTTGCCGATACGGACTTTGCGAGCGTTTCGGCAAGAAGCGTCTTTCCTACGCCAGGCACGTCCTCAATCAGCACGTGACCGCCTGCAAGCATTGCACAGACTACCTTTTCTATCACGTCGCGTTTTCCGATTATAACATTCTCGATGTTGGACAGTAATTGTTCAATTTTCGGGTTCATTGGTTGCTCCTTTTTATCGAGTTTTAAAAAATTCGGCACGGCATTTTCAGCCGTACCGAAGCGTTGTTTTGAATTGTGTGAATCAGAACAGAGCGTGCTCGTCGTTTACGTCGAACAGGTGAATCTTGTTCGGGTCGATAGCAAGCTTGATGGTGTCCTGAGGACGTGCTGTGCTTCTGGGCGAAACACGAGCGGTGAGGGAAGTACCCTCGCAGGTGAGGTAAAGGAAGGTTTCAGCACCGAGCATTTCGGTAACTTCAACAGTAGCCTCAATCTTACCTGTCTTTGCAGTGGAGAGGAACATTTCCTCGTCATGGATACATTCGGGACGGACACCGAGCGTAACGGGCTTGTCGATGTATGCCTTGAGTGCGTCGTTCTCAGCCTTTGCACCGGGTACTTCTACATAGTACTTGGTGGTCTGACCGAACTCAACGGTGTACTTGCCGTCGTTGTACAGCAGCTTTGCGTCGATGAAGTTCATCATCGGAGAGCCGATAAAGCCTGCAACGAACTTATTTACAGGACTGTCGTAGAGGTTAATCGGGCTGTCAATCTGCTGAACAAAACCGTCCTTCATAACAACGATTCTGTCGCCCATTGTCATAGCCTCTGTCTGGTCGTGAGTTACATAGATGAATGTAGTACCCAGCTTCTTGTGCAGCTTGGAAATCTCGGTTCTCATCTGAGCACGGAGCTTAGCGTCCAGGTTGGACAGCGGCTCGTCGAGAAGGAATACCTTAGGATCACGAACGATAGCACGACCGAGTGCTACACGCTGTCTTTGACCACCCGAAAGAGCACGGGGCTTTCTTTCAAGCAGGTGGGAGATGTCAAGAATCTTTGCAGCCTCGAGAACGAGCTTCTTAATTTCGTCCTTGGGAACCTTACGCAGCTTAAGGGCAAATGCCATATTATCGAATACAGTCATGTGCGGATAAAGAGCGTAGGTCTGGAATACCATCGCTATATCACGATCTTTGGGAGGAACGTCGTTTACAAGTCTGTCGCCAATGAAAAGCTCACCCTCGGAAATCTCCTCAAGACCTGCAATCATACGAAGCGTTGTAGACTTTCCGCATCCGGAAGGGCCAACGAGTACGATAAACTCCTTGTCCTTGATATTCATGGTGAAGTCGGTAACAGCAGTTACGCCGCCGGGGTAGCGTTTGTAAATGCCTCTTGCTGATAAACTAGCCATTGTAATAACCTCCTGAAGCACATTTATGTCGTATAATGAGGAGCGACCGGTTATCCGCCGCCAATATGCAGGCAAACCACATCTACTCCGCCTATATCGCTCTTTCTATATCATACCAAAACCAGCCCAAAAATAAAAGAGCCTAAATCAACAATAATTTTTTGCCGCCTTTATGTACTTTCACCAACAACTACAAAAAAATGCCAATTAAACTTGCCCCCGCTCGGCGTTTTGCACAAAAAAACGGCTAAAATTCGGATTTTCCCAATGACGAAGCCAAATTTTTGGCATTTCCTACAAACGCGGAAAATGGAATTTGGGCGATTTGCTACAAGATATAGTAGGTGCTTTTTTCAAGAAACCGATTACATTGGCTTAACTACAACAAATACGCATTACAAAGCGAAAAATCGCGATTTTTGTCCGTTGCCGCGAACGGCGGTTTTCATTTCACAAAATAAGCATATCACCTATTACAAATTGGCATATCAACAGGGGTTGGACGAATATAATGTAGGAGCGTCGGCGACCTCTTTTATTCCAAATCGAAGGACGCGTGACAACTACATATAGTGGAGGTAGACAGGTGAACACATCGAGAGCAAAACGCAGTTCGGGGAAGACTGTTCTGATTGGGATTGCACTGCTTGCAATTGCGATGGCATGGCTGGTATGGCGGCTGGTGGGGGAGTCAGCGGCGGGGATAGACGGCTCAACCAACGCGAAGCGTATCGAATACATCGAGAGTTTCGGCTGGAAGACAGGCAGTGTTCCGGACGCGGTGGAGGAAATCCGCATTCCCGCACGGTTTGACGAGGCGTACGAGCAGTACAACGCACTCCAGAAGGAGCAGGGCTTTGACCTGCGAAAATACGCCGCCTACCCCGCCAACAAGTACACCTACCGCCTTATGAACTACGAGGGCGGCGATCCGGTTGTTCCCATCAATGCGAATCTTATCGTGGTGGAGGGGAGGATAGTGGGAGCGGATATTTCCTCTGCCGAGGCAAACGGATTTGTGACGGTACTGGCGAAGTAAGGGGTACCCTTACAAACCCCCTTTTGCTTTTTTCTGCTATACGAGATTTCCCCCTATCCCCCCTGCCCCCCTTCCCCCGTTGGGGGAAGGGAGAAAAGATTCGTATGCAGAGGGGCACTGCGTGCCCCTCTGCACTCCCTGCCTGGGAGGCAAGCCCCCAGCCCCCCAGTCTATCTATATTTCCACGAATGCGGGCTTTCTTTTGCGGAAGACCGTGTATCGGCTGAATCCCGCTTCTTTCAGCGTCTGCTCGGCGGCGGCAAAATCCCTTGCCACGTCTGCCGCCTTGTGTGCGTCGGAGCCGATGGTGACAATTTCACCGCCCAACTCCCGAAACCTCTTTAATATGAACGGGTGCGGGTTGCAGTGCGGCAGTCCGCTTCGCAAGCCGGCTGTGTTGAGTTCGATACCCTTGCCCTTTTGCACGAGCAGACGAAGAATTTCGTCCAGCAGTTCGCGGTAGTCCTCGGGATTGTAGGCTTTCTCGGCAGAATAGCGGACGGCATAGTCCAAGTGTCCGTATACGTCAAAGTTGTCGAATGCTTTCACGTTCGCCAGAATGCTCTCAAAGTAGCGGAGAATGCCGTTGTGAGTGCCGAACCGGTCGAAATACTCGGGGTAGTACGGGTCAGCACCGTCCACCAGATGTGACGAACCGATAATGAAGTCGAAGTCCCATGCTCCCGCAATTTCGTTAAGACGCGGGGCGAGATAGTCCATCACTCCCAATTCCACGCCGAAAAGGAGTTCCAACTTGTCTCCGAAATCGGCACGTGTTTTATCGTATGCCGCCTTGTAAGCGGAAAAATCGGGGACGAAGCCCTCTTCGGGATAATCAAGGTCGCAGTGCTCGGTGATGCACAGCGTTTTCAGTCCGCGGGAAACGGCGGCACGTGTCATCTCGCACATCGGCTCCTCGCTGTCGCCCGAAAAGGAAGAATGGGTGTGGAAGTCTGCGGTTATCATAGGTCACCTCGTAGTTTTATCGTTGAGAAAACGGCGTTCTTCAGTTTAATCGGGGAAATATGTTCTAAGCTGTGCTGAACTTGCCTTGTGGTCGAGTGCGAACACCTCAGAGCCTATATCAAAGTAGGTATACACAATGCTGTCCTGAGTGTACTCTCCCGCACCGTACAGATGGGAACGCGAATTCCAGCCGGAATCCACCCAGATTCCCCTGTCGCCTATCACGGCATAATTCCATTCGTGACGTGCTCCGTTGTTCGCCTCGGCGTAGCAGTTCACCTGATTGATAGCCGCACCGCTGATGTGCAGGCAGGTGATGCCCTGTGCCTCGCACAATGCGGAAGTCATTACCGCATAGCCGCCACACACCGACGAGCCGTATTCCAGCATATATTCCAAAGATAAGCATTCGGCGGGGATACCGGCTCTATAAGCGGGGTGGTCGTAGTAGATGTTTTCGGATACCCAGCGGGAGATAGCACGGAGTTTGTCGTAGTCGGTACGCAGTCCGCGGCAGATTTTATTGGAGAGCATCTCTATCTTCTTGAGAACAGCGGGTGCATTGTCGGGCTTGCCGTCCTTGGTTATGTATTTCAGCGTCTGCTCGTAGGTGAGCGGCGTGGGGGAAGCGGCGATTTCTGCGTTCTTCACCGCGATGTCAATTACGTCGGGGAAAGAATAGCCTTCTCCGTCATGTTTAATTCTGTAGGATATAATTTCCGAATCGCCGATGAGTTCCAAATTGATATAGCTTTTACGCAGGTTAGTGCCGTCCAGCGTAAAGAGTAGGGAATTGTTTCCGGCGTCAACTTTCGAGAACACGGTGGAGCCTATGCACACGCTGTCGGTTACCCAGTCGCCGTTTTTTACCTCTACGGTGAGTTTTTCGCCGTCTATGGTGAGTACTCGGCGGTTGGTGAAGTCGTTGGTGAGCGGGAGGGTGATATGCCGCAAATCGCGGGTAGCAGAGGGAATCTCGACCGGTATATCGGGGATTTCCGGCGTACTTGTGGAAGTGTTTGACGAAGAGTTTACGCTGCTCTCGGAATTTTCGTTGGAATAGCCGCTGTTCACGGAGCCTTTGCCCGAATTATCGGAATACCCCTCCGACAAGTCGGGGAATTCTACAACGCCGGGGAAACTCGGCGTTTCAGACCGTTCGCACCCGCAAAGCAGAATTATCGCTGCTACACATAATGATAAAAGTTTTTTCATACTGTTCCTTTCCCTTATTTAAGAACTAAAGACATTGTACAACAAAAAGCCCCCGATGTCAAGCGAATTAAGGTGTTGGTAAAGTCTTTTGTAAAAAAATACGTCTGATTTTTGTATATAATAGCCAAAATCACTCCCACACTCTTGCATTATTTTCAAAAATATGATAATATATCTGTAAGGTGAATCCTTGACGGCTGTCCCGTATTGAGAACCCCTGTGGTGTATATCAGACGGGAAAGCCGTAATACTAAAGCTTAGGGGGCTTGATTTTATGAAGGTTACTATCACAGCGAAGAAAATGAATATCTCCCAGTCGTTCAGCGACTATGCAGAGCAGAAGCTCAATGCAAAGCTCGACAGATTCTTCCCTGATGAGGCTGATGCAAAGATTACTCTTGCAGAACGCCGCGATATGATTATTCTGGAGCTTACCGTTATGTACAACGGTATTATCTACCGTGCAGAGCAGACGGCTAAGGACAAGAACGACGCTCTCGATGTTACTATTGACCGCATTATCCGTCAAATCAGAAAGCAGAAGACCAAGGTTGAGAAGAACCTGCGTGCAGGTGCGTTTGCAGGACTGGAGCCGGAGCCTGAGGAGCCGGACTACGAGGTTATCCGCTACAAGGAGTTCGAGGCACGTCCGATGAGCGTGGACGAGGCTATTCTTCAGATGAATTTGTTGGGACATAAGTTCTTCGTGTTCAAGGACGCTCAGAGCGGCTCGATAAATGTTGTATACAAGCGTGAGGAGGGCAACTATGCTGTCCTCGTTCCCAAGGATTGATTAGAAAATCAGAGAACGTGTTTTGAAGAAATCCTCCCCCGTTCCTACCGAGCGGGGGAGATTTATAGAAAGGCAGATTTTCAGAAAGGCGGTGGTGTTCTTTGATAGGCGGTCTGACCGAAAAGAGCGTTGTGGCACGTGTTCTTCTTATCTCGAGGAAAACGTATTATATGATGAAGGACGGGACGGACATCGGCAATGCGGTGGCATTGCTGGACGACCTTTCCGCTATTCTGTCGCACGCATTTGACGAGAAACAGCCGGCACGAAAGTCGTTCAATGCACTCAAACGCCGGATAAAGTCCAAGAACAAGCCGCTTTATCCGTTCGTGAAAAACTACTTTCGGGGCTTGTTCGCCGCACCCGAGTACGACGTTGAGCTTGCCAAGAAACATCTCCCCGCTATTATTTACGCAAACGACCTTATCTGTGCAAAGACGGTGTCCGGAGAACTCGATAAGGTGAAGTCCATGTGCAGTGCAATGGTGAGCTATCCGGGGTATATATTCGGAGAGTATTCCGCGTTGTCGGATATACAGTTCTACGAGTTGGTGTTCGGGTACTATACCAAGTTCTACGAAGATGACTTTATGGACAAGATGAAGTACTTGTTTGAATAAAAAAACTGAAAGCCGCTCATTGAGCGGCTTTAGTCTGTCGAAAAAGGTTTTATTCTGCGAGAGGCACCCCCACCCCCTGCCCCCTCCCCAAAGGGGAGGGGGTGAAAGATTCGTATGCAGAGGGGCACTGCGTGCCCCTCTGCACTCCCCGCTTGTGGGTGCAAGCCCCCAGACTCCCTATAGTTTAAAAAGCATAGAAACAGGCTGGCGAGAAAGGTACAGATACGAGAAAACGGCTTGTCGGCTAGGCTTTGTGCCTGCCGACAAGCCGTTGACGAAGTAGATGTGCCTTTATCGACAGCCTGAAAGCCGCTCAAATCGAGCGGCTTTTTGTTGTACTATTTTTGCTTTATGCCGGAACCATTACTATCTTATCGTCCAGAACCGTCGCCTTGCTGTTTTCGTAGACAGCGGTTACGGTGTAGGTGTACGCGTCAATGCGGATAGTAGTTCCTGGGTAGAAACGCTTCTTGCAGGTGATGGAGATGTTCTGCTTGTGGGAGAGTTCCTCGTCGATTTCTTCCATTCGTGCATAAATCTTCTTGATCTCGTTCTGCGTCATTATCTTGGTACGCAGCGATTCCGACTTCATCTGCTCGTGTTTCGGCGAGAGCGTTTCGCCCTGCTTCTGCTTCTCGGTTAGTATTTCGATTACCTTGGTGAGCTGTGCTACTGCGGCTTCCAGTTTGTCTGCACGCACTACCGCTTTTCCGCGTTCTGCGGTGAGAACAGCGTTGCTGCCTACCGTGATATCTGTCTTAATGTAGCTGTTTGAGCCGATAACAGAGGCTTCGATATTTTCCATTGCCGTATACGAGCCGCCCGAGATAATGCTTTTGCCGGTCGCAATAATCTTGCCCTCGGTGAACACCTCGCAGCCGACAAATGAGTTTGCCTGAACATCACCTCTGCCCTTGATACGGCTGTTCTCACAGAAATCAGCCTTGAAACTGCCCTTGCAGTCTACTCGCGACTGCAAGCAGCCCAGTCTTATGGAAACATCGCCGCCCGCGATAATTTCCGCACTTGTAGCAGCACCGCGTATTGTGACGTTCTTTTTGGAAGTGACTTTGAAGCCCTCGAAAACATTACCGCCTATGATAACGTTTCCTATAAAGTCGATATTACCCGTGGAGAAGCCGACATCGCCCGAAATATTCAAGTCCTCGTTTACCACAAAACTGCCGTTCTGGAAAACGAGGTTTCCGTCTACCGCCGCAACTATGTAGTGACCATCGGGGGAAAGCTCTGTGCCGCTGCCAAGCGTCACATTAGCGGGAGAACCGGGCTTCTGCTCAACCATCTCACCCAGAACATTGTACCCCTCTTCGCCCGGAGTCGGTTCGTGAACAGTCGCAATTTTTGTGCCGCGGAAAATGTTGGTAACAAGCCCCAAATCCTTGAAATCCACATCGCCGTGTTCGTCCTCGGTGGGTTTTGCCACCTTGTCGGGGTTGAAGTGATACTCGACATATCCGTTTTCGCCGTCGATGGGAGGCTTCCAGTTTGCGATGGTGATGCGGTGGTCGCAGCCGATTACCTTTACCGCCTTCTGAATACGCTCCATATCCTCAAGACCGAAGACAACGCCGCTGGATTCAATTTCATTTTCTATATCCTCGGGGCTGACAAATTCTCCGCCGTATTTTGGTGCATGGATTACCATATACGCCGAGCGTTTATCCGCCTCTATCGTGATATCAACGTAAGCGTCTACCGGAGTGTTAAAGTTTTCTTCCAACATAATTTTCCCCTCCTATCTTTCTGAAAAGAGTTATACCTGATTATATTCTACCACACATTATGGGAAAAATCAAGAGTGCATAGGTGATATTCTTAAAACGCATAAGAATTTTACGATATAATTATACTATTTTGTCATCGATTTGTCAATACTCCAAAAAATTGCCAATTGATTACCGCTTTTCCGGTAAAGCGATGGCTTTCGTCCCGAAAAAATCTTTTTCACTGCCGCATATCGACAGGGATTGCGGGCGGTTTGTGATAGAATATGCTTGTGGAGAAATTCTGCTCACTGCTCTTCGGGCGGTCAGAGAGTTCGGGACTAACCAACCCGCCTCTCGGGACAGGCTTGTCGGGAAGCTCTCGGGGTAAAGGCGGTGGAATATTCCTCACAACCAATTTGTACATGGGGGGGATAGCTATGGCGACGCTAAAAGTATTCAATGACGGAAAGAGGATAACCGCCGCACTTTCGGGGGATATTGACCACCACGCGGCACGTCAGCTGCGGGAAGAACTGGACGGGATAATCGAGCGTTCTCAGCCTGAGCTGCTTGTTCTCGATTTGGAGGGCGTTGGATTTATGGACAGCTCGGGAATCGGGCTGATTTTAGGACGTCTGAAGACGATTAAAGCATTGGGCGGAGAGCTTCTCATCAAAAATGCACGGCCCGAAACTGCCGAGGTCATTTCGTTGTCGGGGTTGTCGGCACTTCTGGTAAAGCGGCGTGCGGACAAGTTCCCGAAAAAGGTGACAAACAGCTCAAATTAAGATAAAGGAGTAAAGAGAAATGAAACGAACTGTGATAAACGAGTGCAAAGTGCGTTTCCCCGCATTGTCGCGAAACGAGGGACTGTCACGCTCTGCGGCCGCAGCGTTTGCACTGCAGTGCGACCCCACGGTGGAGGAGATAGCCGCAATAAAGACGGCGGTTTCCGAGGCGGTGACGAACGCAATCGTCCACGGCTACCGTGACATAAGCGGCGAGGTGGAGATGACGCTTCGCCTGTTCTCCGACAGCACGCTCTACATACAGATACGCGACAAGGGGCTGGGAATTGCAGACGTTGAGCAGGCAATGGAGCCGACTTTCACCACCGCTCCCGAGGACGAGGAGCGTTCGGGGCTTGGATTTACCGTAATGGCGAGTTTTATGGACAAGGTGCGTGTAAAATCCGCATTGGGACACGGCACCAGCGTTGTAATGGAGAAGAAAATTGTCGGAAAAGCCGTATGATATAACCGCATTGTCGCGGGACGAGTTTATCGAGCGAAATCTTCCGCTCGTCCATTCGCTTGCCAACCGTTTCCGCGGGCGGGGGATTGATTACGAGGAGCTGTTTTCTGCGGGAAGTTTAGGTCTGGTGAAAGCCTACGACAACTTTGACGCGGGGCGTGGACTGTGCTTTTCCACTTATGCAGTTCCCGTGATTATGGGGGAGATACGGCGGCTGTTCCGCGATGGTGGAGCGGTGAAGATGAGCCGTTCGCTGAAAGAGCTATCGCTCAAAGCCGCACGCGTAAGGGACGAATTGTCGCAGGAGAGCGGGGCAGAGCCTACCATCTCCCAAATCGCCGAGCGGCTGGGGGTATCGCCCGAGGACGCGGCAGAAGCTATCTCCGCGTCTGCACCGCCCATCTCGCTCACCGTGGAGGAGGACGGCGGGGATTTTGACCTCCCGACCGACAGCGGGGAGAACTCGCTTATCGACCGTCTTGCACTCCGCCAGTGCCTTGACGAACTGCCCGCCGAGGAACGGACGCTGCTTATTCTGAGATACTACCGCGGGAAAACGCAGTCCGAAACCGCACGGGAACTGGGGATTACTCAAGTCCGCGTTTCCCGAATGGAGCGTAAAATCCTCGAGCGGCTGCGTGGGCTGCTTATCTGATTTCATTCCCAAAAATAAGCAGCTTGTCGGAAAAGGGGTTGATTTTATCTTTTCGATGGGGTATAATGGTAATACGAACTATTTTTTGACGATTGAAAATAGAGGTATTATATGACAAACCAAATCGACCAAATCAACGAGATAGATAAACTCGAAACCCGTGACAATGCCGAGCGTTTTGACCGCCAATGCAAAGCGGGTGCGGGCAAGCTGAATGTCTGCCTGCTCAACGACAGCTTCGCACCTGTCATTGACGGAGTGGCAAACGCGGTGACAAACTACGCGGAGGTTATTTCGAACGGATTAGGCTCGGCTACCGTAGTAACTCCCGCATACCCCGACGCAACGGACGATTTTGAATTCGATGTCGTGCGTTACCGCAGCACAGGGCTTACAAAGAAGCTGTGCGGATATCGTGCGGGGTATCCGTTTTCAAGCAGTGCATTGGACGAACTGGCGGCGGAGGACTTTGATATTCTGCACACTCACTGTCCGTTCGCTTCTGCGATGATGGCACGTGTGCTCCGCGAAAAGACGAACGTCCCGCTTGTGATGACCTACCACACAAAGTTTGATGTGGATATCGCCCGTGCGTTCCCTAACTCCCCACATATTGCCGAACTGGTGACGAAGTTCGTTATCAAGAACATCTCGTCGTGTGACGAGGTGTGGACGGTAAGCCACGGTGCGGGCGAAAACCTGCGTTCGCTCGGCTACGAGGGGAATTTTATCGTGATGGAGAACGGCGTGGATTTCCCGCAGGGACGTGCCGATGAAGCCGCCGCACACGCTCTCCGCGAGAAGTACGGCATACCGCACGACAAGATTATGTTCCTGTTTGTGGGAAGAATGATGTGGTATAAGGGAATCCGCCTTATTCTCGACTCGCTGAAAATACTTAAAGAGCGAAACATTGACTTTCGAATGATGTTCGTGGGAGATGGAATGGATCGCCCCGAAATCGAGAAGTACACCGAGGAACTGGGGCTTACCGACAAGTGCGTTTTCGCGGGTGCGATAAACGACCGCGAAGAACTCCGTGTGTTCTACACGGCGGGAGATTTGTTCCTGTTCCCGTCAACCTACGATACCAACGGCATAGTAGTCCGAGAGGCTGCTGCCTGCGGAGTGGCGTCGCTGTTGATTGAGGGAAGCTGTGCTGCGGAGGGCATCACGGACGGGAGAACGGGAGTTCTCACCGCCGCCGACCCGCAGGATATCGCTAGGCGGCTGGAATATGCGGCTTCGCACATCGCCGAAATGCGTCAGATGGGCGAACACGCGATGAACGAGGTGTACATATCGTGGGAAACCTCGGTAAAGCGAGCCTACGACCGCTATTTCACCGTAATTGACAAGTGTATGAGCGGCAAATCCGACCGCTGCCGCACTCAGCCGTTTCAGGACGACTTTTTCAAGTTCGTGGACAGTGCGACCGACAGCATTCAGAAGATGCGGGAAATACCCGTGGACATTCAGAAGCGGGCAATGCGGCGTAAGGAGAAGATGAGGAGAGCGTTTGAGGCGTTTAAGGAAATCTTGAAATAAGAAGATGAAACATAAAATCCCCCGCCATACGGCGGGGGGATTTTTTGTATTACTGATTTGCGATTAGCCGAGAGTTACCTCAACGGTGTGTGTTCCCTCGCCGAACGAAGGAATTACGTTTCCGTCAACAGCCTTACCGTCTACAACAAGGCTCTTTACGCCCTTGCAAACGTGGTTGGGGTTCTTGACTTCGATGTTGTAGGTTGCACCGCGGAACTGACGAGAAGCCTTCAAGCCGTTCCACTCGTGAGGAATGGACGGGTCAATCTTCAGACCGTCGAAGTCCGGTGCGATACCGAGAATGTACTGCGAAATTGCAACCATGTTCCATGCGGCAGTACCCGTCAGCCAGCTGTTCTTGCCCTGACCAAAGTTGTTGCCGGGCTTTCCGATATCGGCACCTGCGTCCTTGCCGCCTACCATCTGACCGTAAACGTACGGTTCGGTCTTATGAATATCGGAAGTGTCCTCGGTGAATGCGGGAGCAATCTCGGAGTAGTACTTGAACGCCTGATCGCCCTCGCCCGCATAAGCTGCGGCACAGATAATCCATGCGTTATTATGAGTGAAGATACCCGCGTTCTCCTTGTATCCGCCCGGATATGTGGAAATCTCACCGTACTGGATATAGTACTTGGTGAATGCGGGATTGTTGAGAACAAGACCGAACTTGGTGTTGAGTCTTTCGTCGATAGCCGCGAGAGTTTTCTTGGAAGCCTCCTTGTCGATGTCGGACATGATAGCGAAGCCCTGCGGCTCGATGAAAATCTGACCTTCCTCGCACTCCTTAGAGCCCATCTTCTTGCCCTCTGCGTCGTAAGCTCTGATGAACCAGTCGCCGTCCCATGCGGAATCCATCATAGCCTTCTTCATCTTGTCAATCTCAGCCTGTGCCTTTGCAGCCTCATCGGTCTTGCCGAGATGGTTGAGTATCGCAACGTAGTTAGGACCTGCGAATGTGAAAAGTGCACCAACGAATACGGATTCGGCAATCTTGGAGTAGCCGCCCTCGTCCTTGAACTTGGGGTTGGTGTAGGTCTGGAAAGACTCGCCGGGAGTATCCGAGTAGCAGGAGAGGTTGATGCAGTCGTTCCAGTCTGCACGCATTGCGAGAGGCAGACCGTGCGGGCCGAGGTTGTTTACGATGTGGTAGAACGAAACCTTCAGGTGGTCGAGCATGGGCTGTGCAACAGACATATCGTTGTCATAGGGTACCATCTCGTCAAGAATGCTCCAGTCGCCTGTTTCCTTGATGTACGCGGAAACGGAGAGAATGAGCCACAGCGGGTCGTCCGAGAAGTCGCCGCCGATGTCTGCATTGCCCTTCTTGGTAAGGGGCTGATACTGGTGGTAGCAGCCACCGTCTGGGAACTGGGTGGACGCAATATCGATGATTCTCTCTCTTGCTCTGTCGGGAATCTGGTGAACGAAGCCGAGAACGTCCTGGTTGGAGTCACGGAAGCCCATGCCGCGTCCGATACCGCTCTCGAAGTAGGAAGCGGAACGGGAGAGGTTGAACGTAACCATGCACTGATACTGGTTCCAGATATTAACCATACGGTTAACCTTGTCATCGGGAGTATCAACGTTGAGGATACCCAGCAGCTTATCCCATGTTTCTTTCAGCTCTGCAAGACCTGCGGCAACCTTTTCGGGAGTGTTGTACTTCTCGATCATTGCGTTGGACTTAACCTTGTTGATGGTTTTTCCGTCTGCCTCGAACTTCTCAGCAACAGGCATTTCAACATAGCCGAGAATGAATACGAGCGTCTTGCTCTCGCCTGCCGCAAGGGTGATTTCCTTGTAGTGAGAAGCGATGGGCGACCAGCCGTCAGCGAAGGAGTTGTTAGCCTTGCCGTCCAGCACAGCCTGAGGATTGTGGAATCCGTTGTACAGACCTATGAAAGAATCGCGGTCGGTGTCGTAGCCGTCGATAGCGTCGTTTACGGTATAGAATGCGAAGTGGTCGCGTCTGTCACGGTATTCGGTCTTGTGGTAGATGGTAGAGCCTACCACCTCAACTCTGCCTGTGGAGAAGTTTCTCTGGAAGTTGGTGCAGTCGTCCTGAGCGTCCCACAAGCACCACTCTGCGAAAGACCACAGCTTGAAAGTCTTAGCCGAGCCGCTTTCGTTGGTGAGAACCAACTGCTGAACCTCTCCGTCATAGTTCTGGGGAACAAAGAAGGTAGCCTCAGCCTTAAGACCGTTCTTCTTGCCGGTGATGATGGTGTAGCCCATACCGTGGCGGCACTCGTAGCTGTCAAGCTCGGTCTTTACGGGGCTCCAGCCGGGGTTCCAGACAGTGTCGCCGTCCTTGATATAGAAATAGCGTCCGCCCATATCAATCGGGACATTATTGTAGCGATAGCGGGTGATGCGGCGAAGTCTAGCGTCCTTGTAGAAGCTGTAGCCGCCCGCCGTATTGGAAATCAGCGAGAAGAACCCTTGTGTTCCGAGGTAGTTAATCCACGGATAAGGGGTGCGTGGGGAAGTGATTACGTATTCTTTTGCGTTGTCGTCAAAATGTCCGAATTTCATCAGCATTTTCCTCCTTGAATTTCGCGGCTTGCCGCCGTCAATTGATTAACTCCATTATACAATATTCAGCGGATAATTACAAGGGCTGAAAACCATTACAAGAAAATTTAAAAAGTTACAAACTTTCACGGTTTAATTTGGACATTTTGACGAAAATCAAATAAAAGCCCCCAAATCATTGAAATATATGGTACAATATAATAGTCTAATATAATAGGTGAGTATGCCCTAGGCTGTCGATAAAGGCACATCTGCTTCGTCAGCCTGTTTCGGAGTTTTTTCTGCGGGAAGCAACCCCTACCTCCCCCGAAATGGAGGGAGGAGAATGCGGGGCTGCCGCCCCGCTGTCCCTGCTTGGGGGCTTCGGTCTGTCGGTCAACCCCTCTGTCACTTCGTGACACCTCCCCCACAGGGGGAGATCTCCCCAAACCCCCGATATGTTTTTCACCGAAAATACAACATCAAAAACGAGGAATATAAAATGTTTGAACTTAAAAAGACCGAAGGCACTGCCCGCCGCGGCATTCTCCACACCGTCCACGGCGATATTGAAACGCCTTTCTTTATGAACGTCGGAACGGCTGCCGCTATCAAGGGTGCGGTTTCGTCTATCGACCTGCTCGACCTCAAAACCCGAGTTGAGCTTTGCAACACCTACCACCTCCACCTTCGGCCGGGCGAGGACGTTGTATACGCACTCGGCGGCTTGCAGAAATTTATGAACTGGCACAAGCCCACGCTTACCGACTCGGGCGGATTTCAGGTATTTTCTCTGTCCAAGCTGCGTAAGATTAAGGAAGAGGGCGTGTACTTCGCCTCTCACATAGACGGAAAACGTCTGTTTATCGGTCCGGAAGAGAGTATGCAGATTCAGTCGAAGCTGGCGTCCACCATTGCGATGGCTTTTGACGAGTGCGTTGAAAATCCCGCTCCCAAGGATTACGTTATCAATTCGGTAGCACGTACCACCCGCTGGCTGGAACGCTGTATGACTGAGATGAAGCGGCTGAACTCGCTTGAATCCACCATCAATCGCAATCAGCTCCTGTTCGCTATCAATCAAGGCGGAACTTATGACGATATCCGCGTTGACCATATGAAGAGAATCGCCGAGATGGACTGTGACGGCTACGCACTCGGCGGACTTGCAGTCGGCGAGCCTACCGAAGTGATGTACCACATTCTTGACGTTGTTCTCCCGCATATGCCTGTAAACAAGCCCCGCTATCTGATGGGTGTAGGTACTCCGTCCAACATTATAGAGGGCGTTCGACGCGGAGTGGATATGTTCGACTGCGTAATGCCGAGCCGCAATGCCCGCCACGGAACGCTGTTTACTTGGAACGGCATAGTCCACGTGAAGAACGAGCAATACAAGACCGACCCCCGCCCCGTAGACGAAAACTGTGGCTGTCCTTGCTGCCGCAACTTCTCACGCGGCTATCTGCGGCACTTGTTCAAGGCTGACGAACAGCTCAGCGGACGGCTTGCCGTTCTCCACAATCTTTATTTCTACAACGAGCTTATGGACAGAATCTGCGAGGAGATTGATAACGGCACATTCGAGCAGTTTGCGAATAAATATACCACTCTCCTACAGGAGAAAGTGGAGGATTAAGGATTTCCCAAAGATGAAAAAACACAGGACATAAAAAACCACTTTGAATAATGAGGTGAACGATTATGTCCTTTATCGAACTGTTTTTCATTGCCGCAGGGCTGTCCGCGGACGCGTTTGCGGCGGCGGTTGCGGACGGGCTGAACATCACACGGCGGAGAAAGGCTGTGCTTATTGCGTTTATGTTCGGGCTGTTTCAGGCACTGATGCCGCTAGTCGGCTACGCTTTGGGAGTGGGGTTCGCACGGTATATCAACGCGTTCGACCACTACATTTCCCTCGCTGTGCTGGGCTTTATCGGTGGGAAGATGATAGTCGAGAGCATAGGCGAACTCCGAAGCGGGGAAAAGCCTTGTGCAGACGCTGTAAACGCTCGTGACATTTCCTTTCCCATGCTGTTGGCACAAGCGGCAGCAACCGCTATAGACGCACTGATGGTGGGCGTGAGCTTCGCCGCTGTCGGCGTTAAAATTCTCCCCGCAGCGGTGTTTATCGGCTTGGTGACGTTCTCCATCAGCCTTTGCGGGGCGTTAGGCGGCAAGCGGCTGGGCATGAAACTCGGAATCGGTGCGGGTGCGGAGCTTGCGGGAGGGATTGTGCTTGCAGCAATCGGTATAAAAACCTTCCTTACGCACATATTAGGAGCATAACAATGATACGATACGCGATTTTCGACATTGACGGCACTATACTGGACACCTCGGCGATGTGGGCGACACTTCCCGAGCGTTATCTTGCTATGCTGAATATACGCACGGGGGAAGAGCGGCTTTCCGAAAGGTTACATTCCATGTCGCTTCACGAGGGTGCGGCGTATCTGCGTGAACACTACGATATTCCATATTCTGCGGACGAGATTGTGCGGCAGATTACCCGAATGACGGAGCGTTTCTACACACAAGAAGCGGCTCTCCGCGACGGAATCCCACGGCTTCTGGCTGGGCTTCGTTCCCATTGCGTGCGTATGAGCATCGCCACCGCAGGCGACCGTGAATTATGTATGGCGGCACTTTGCCGACACGGCATTGATGGTTTCTTCGAGGGAATCGCTGCTTGTTCGGACTACGGTGCCAAGACCTCGCCCGATGTGTTTTTTGCGGCGGGGGATATTATATACGCAGTGCCCGAGAAAACGCTGGTTTTCGAGGACTCGCTCTTTGCGGTGAGAACGGCGAAATCGGCGGGCTTTGTCACGGCGGCGGTCTGCGACATCAGCGAGAGCGACCAAGAAACGCTCCGCGACGCGGCGGATTTTTACGCACTCTCTCCCGCAGACTACTGCGACCGACTCCCCGAAATACTTAAAATAACACCGCCAAATTAACGGCTTCGCACCCTGTCATTACGGATTTTCAAAATAACTGAACATTAAGTCTTAACAAAACGGAGGACTTTCAAATGAAAAGACTCTTTTCAACACTACTCACTCTTACTTTTATACTTTTCACATTTTCCGCTCCTGCTGTTGAATTTTTGGCGAACGGGACAAGCCTTACCGCCTTTGCGGAGGACTCTCTCCCGAATGTAATAACCGCAGGCAGCATTCAGCTTGAATATGCCCGCGTCACCTACAACGGTACCGAACGCACCCCCGAAGTATTCGTAAAACTCGGCGATGTCACCCTTTCCGCAGGTGTTGACTATACCGTAAAATACCCCGCCGATTGCGTAAACGCGGGGGAAAAGACTATTGTTGTAACCGGAAAGGGCGATTACACCGGCGAGGTGAAAGTGGGTTACAGAATAACCCCGCTCAGCTGCACGGACAACCCCGATGTTGAAGTGACCGCCGCCGACTGCTATTACAACGGACTTCCGCAGTTCCCCGAACTTACGGTAAAGTACGCGGCTCTTACAATCCCCAAGTCTGATTACACCGTCGCTCTTTCCAATAATGTTGAGGTGGGGAGCAGTGCAAAGTGCGTTGTAAAGTTCCGCGGGAATTACACCGGAGAACGCGAGGTGTCGTTCAATATCCTCAAGCGGAAAGGCGATGATTTTGAAATCGACCTCGTAGCTAAGGCAGGACAGACCGTTTCTGTCGACCTTGCACAGTTGAAACCGTCCGGTGCGATTTTCGGAAATCCTGTTTTCTCGGAAAAGGACTTTGTTTCGGGCAGCCTCCCCAAAGTGGCTTTTAATGTGCTGAAATTTACGCTCAGCCCCGATATCAAAAGAAGCACTGTAATATCAATTCCCATGACGAATATCGCAAGCAGCGAGGACTACTGGCTGGAGTTCTACATAGAGATTGTGGATAAAGATATTCCCAAGCTCACGCTAAAGCCTGTTAACAAGGAGTATGACGGCAAGCCGGTTGGTATTGCGGCGATTGAGGACAGCGGCAGCTTTGCCTTTCTGGACGGAAAGGTGCTGGAGGGGCAGTGGAGCTTCTCCTACTGGACTACTCCGCCCACTCTCCCTTGCGAGAATGAGTATTTCGAGGTGGAATTTACCCCGAACAACCCCGAGTATTCCCATGTTTACGGCTTGTTGCCCATTACCGTTTCGAGAATGGACGCCAAGGATTTCCAAGCCTCAGCCGAAAATAAAATAGAAGTCAGCGAGGTACTGAAAGTAACCGTTACGAGAATCCCAGAGGATTTTGACGGCACAGTGACTGTTTCGGGCGGTGAGGAGGACGAAATTACCGTCCTTTACGAAGAAGAAACCGAGGAGGGACGTGTATTCGCCCTCGATTTCCCTTTTGACGAAGCACGTTATACCATCAAGGCATCGCTTGACGGAAGTGCGTTCTATGCTCCCAAGACCATCAAAATGGAGGTAACGGTAGGCAATCCTGCTGATGAGCCGTCCTCTGATGTCACAACCACTGCCGATATGCTTTCCGCTCTTATCGAGAAAGCCGAGGCGGGAAGTGTGGTAAAGGCGAACAAAACGCCCGTTATATCAGCCGATTTGCTGAGAGCGGCTCTCGCGAAGAACCTCACCATAGAAGTCAAGGCGAATGACGCGATTACATACGTTATCGACCCCGCGAAGATGCACCCCATCGCTGCCCTGAATCTTTCCACTGCCGCAGCGGTTATTCCGCAGGTTTTGCTGGACAAGACGGGGGATACGGTGGCTCACACCTTCACCACCTACGCCCGCAATTACGGGGGAGTATCCGTAAAAGCAACGGTTGACTCCAAGCTGCCGATAGCGTGTTTCTACCTCTACAACACTTCGGGCGAGCTGGAGCATATCACCAGCATTCCGCTAAAAGGGCAGACGGTGATGTTTGAACTCCCCGACTCGGGAAAATACGCAGTTACAACCGGTCGCGTCAGCCACATTCTCCGTGATTTGGACAACGATTGTATGATTACTTTCGAGGACATCAATATCGCAATAAGCATTTTCCTGAGCATTGACGGTAATGCCACACAAGACCAAATCGACGCAATGGACTTTGACGGTGACGGATATATTACATTTGAAGATATAAATGACATAATCGACTATTTTTTAAAGAACGTATGAATGGAGTAATATTTTGAATAGAAGCAGCATCTTTAAACGAGCGTTAATGCTCGCCGTTCCGATGATGATTCAGAACGGAATAACCAATGCTGTCAGCTTGGTGGATAATCTCATGGTGGGCAGCCTCGGTACCGAGGCTATCACCGCGGTATCCATCGGCGGACAGCTGATTTTTGTTTTTAACCTCGCCATTTTTGGCGGAATATCAGGCCCCGGCATTTACGGTGCTCAGTATTACGGGCAGAAGAACGAGGAGGGTTTCCGCTCCACCGTGCGTATGAAGCTGTGGATAAGCCTCGCCGTCCTCGTGATAGGAATACTGACGTTCAGCTTCGGCAGTGAGTTCCTTATCGGACTGTACCTCAAGGGCGAGAGTGCGGACATCGACCCCGTACTCACAATGAATCTCGCAAAGCAGTATCTCAGCATTATGCTCTGGGGACTTCCGCCGTTCGTGCTTACGCAGGTGTATTCCAGCAGTCTGCGTGAAACAGGAGCATCTTTAAAGCCCATGTTCGCGGGAATTGCCTCCGTGGTTGTGGACATCGTGGGCAATGCATTATTGATTTTCGGATATCTCGGATTCCCGAGATTGGAAGTACGCGGTGCGGCGATTGCCACTGTTGCGGCACGTTTCGCAGAACTGGCGGTTATTCTGATTCTCGCCTACTCCGCCAAGAAGAAGCACACCTTCCTTAACGGACTGTACCGAACCCTGCTTATTCCCAAAGAACAGGCGGGGCAGTTTCTCAGAAAGGGACTGCCCATCTTCTTCAACGAGTTCTTGTGGGCGGGAGGAATTGCTATACTCACGCAAATCTATTCCTTGCGTGGGCTTGACATCGTTGCGGGCTTGAACATCTCGAACGCCCTGTGCAATCTCCTCAACGTCGTCTTTGTCGCTCTCGGAAACGCGGTAGGAATCCTCATCGGACAAACCCTCGGTGCTTCGGAATACAAGCGTGCAAAGGACGAATCTTTCAAGCTGATGTGGTTCACGGGCGGAGTTTCTGCAATTCTCACGATTATGCTTGTGGCGATTTCCAAGGTGTTCCCGACCATGTATGACACCACCGAAACGGTACGTGCCTATGCAACGGAGTTTATCGTGGTGACTGCGTTGTTCTTCCCGCTTCAGGGATTTCTGAACGCGTTGTATTTCACACTCCGCAGCGGCGGCAAGACGCTTATCACGTTTCTGTTCGACAGTGTTTTCACCTGTACCGTAAGCGTGACTACCGCACTTGTACTGTGTCTGCTCACTGATTTGCCGATACTGGTGATTTACACGGTGATTCAGGCGGTTGATATCATCAAGGTGATAGTGGGAAGTATTCTGATTAAGAAAGGTGTATGGATTAGCAATATAGTCGGGGCAGAGTAATAACCATATAAAAAAATCCCCCTCAGTTAAGAGAGGGGATAATAGCTTGTCGAAAAAGTCGTTTTTTCTGCGAGGAACACCCCCACCCCCAACCCCCTCCCCCGAAGGGGGAGGGG